>JADEXV010000461.1 GCA_015206945.1 Nostocales cyanobacterium LEGE 12452
TTCATTAACAAAGTCATGATTTTCGTTCACAAAATCATGATTTTCATTAACAAAGTCATGCTGATTTCAGAACGAGAAGCAAAATTTAGTCAAAAAATGGCTCTGAACTCAAGTTGACTTCGCCAACTTTTTTGCTAAAAGCCTTATGCTACAACGATTGTAGATTATTTTTTTGTAAAATTGACGAAAGCTCATTAATAAATCAAGCTAATGATGAGTTCAAGAGAGCGACAAAATTGTACTTAACAGTACCTTTTTTTGTGTCGGATATTTTTAATATTCATAAGAGTACCTTATTTAGTACTAGATATTTTTGCTATTTGTACTTATAGTAGTATTTTTGCTTACTTTAACTAAAACATTACCGATAATATGTGCTATATCGAACATAGATATAATCAATTATCCTGAATGCTGCTAGTTTAGTTAGTAGTTTGATTAAACTAAAGCATAAATTACCTAAAATCAACATATTTATCTAGTAAATTTTTGCATCCCCATTCCTGAGTGAACTTGATTAGTTATGCTCCTAGATTTAGAAAGATTTTATCAGGCTTGCAATCCGAGCAGACCTCTAATTATAGGAAACGCTAGCGATCGCAGGTACTATATTGATTTTGCTGCGGTGCGGGGTGGCAAAATTATCGAAGCTTTGCAGCGCACCATCGCTAAAATATCGCCGGATACACCAACCTGTCAACTATTTACAGGACATTTGGGCTGTGGAAAATCAACGGAGTTGTTGCGCCTGAAAGCTGAGTTAGAAGTGCAACAATTTCATGTAGTTTACTTTGAGTCTACCCATGTCTTAGAAATGGCTGATGTGGATGTGACTGATATTTTGTTAGCGATCGCAGGACAGGTGAGTGAAAGTCTAGAAGCGATGAAAATTAGGCTCAAGCCTCGCTACTTTAGCAAGTTGTTTGGTGAAGTTGTGGATTTCTTGCAAACGCCAATTGACGTTGGTGTAGAAGCAGAGTTGTCTGTAGGGATTGCCAAAATTACAGCTAAAACAAAAGAAAGTCCCCAATTGCGGCGGCGGTTAAGAGATTATCTAGAACCACGAACCGCAAATATTTTACAGTCAATTAATCAAGAATTACTAGAACCTGCCACCAAGGAACTGAAAGCCAGGGGTAAAAAAGGATTGGTGGTAATTGTTGATAACTTAGATCGAGTCGCAATTCGACCTTTACCATCGGGGCGATCGCTGCCAGAATATTTATTTATTCAGCGTGGCGAACAGTTACGCAAACTGAATTGTCATGTAGTCTATACTATTCCTTTAGCCCTAACTTTCTCCAACGATAGCGCCGAACTTCAGCATCGTTTGGGGGGTGGAGTTGCCCCAAAAATGTTACCGATGATACCTGTGCGTTTGCGCTCTGGCGAGATTTTTCCCCAAGGGCTATCAATGATGCGGCAAATGGTACTAGCTAGAGGTTTTCCAGACATTTTACCTAGCGATCGGTTAGGCTTAATTACAGAGGTGTTTGATAGTTTAGAAACCTTAGATCGGTTGTGCCTAATGAGTGGTGGTCATGTACGCGACTTATTAGGTTTACTGTTTGACTGTTTGCGAGAACAAGATCCACCCTTTGAGCGGGAATGTGTCGAACTGGTAATTCAAAGACAACGGGATTACCGAGCCAACGCTATCGACCCCCATGAGTGGGAACTAATCTTTCAGGTGGTGCAACAGCAACGAGTTAGAGGTGATATAGAATACCACACCCTCTTGCGAAGTCTATTTGTATTTGAATACCGCGATCATCAGGGAGCTTGGTTTGCCGTCAACCCAGTTTTAGCAGAGACGGAAAAGTTTAAATCATGGTTGAACGACACGCACAAGTAGATATAAGAGCAGCTAATGAGCGTGCTTTACGGAGTTTGGGGAGAGCAATTACCCTTTCTAGCGGTCAATTTTCCCTGGTTTTGGTGTGCTGCAATTATCGAGTTTTGCAAGAGCAAATGCTGCAACAACTCGAAGAAATCTCTTCAGGAGTACACCACATTCAAAAGGTAATTCTGCCGCAGAATGCCAAAAGTCTTTACACAAGTATTCATGTACAACTGCTAACCGAAGCTAATCCGCCATCGGCGTTGATGATTTTGGGTTTAGAGTCAGTAGATGGACTCGACGATTTTCTGAGGTCTATTAATCATATTCGGGATGAATTTCGCAAACGCCACCCATTTCCAATGATTGTATGGGTGAATGACGAAGTGTTGCAAAAGGTAGCGCGTTTAGCACCAGATTTTGCTAGTTGGGCGGCGACACCAATTCGGTTTGACATGACAACTCAATCACTGCTGCAATTTCTGCAACAGGAAACTGACTCTTTATTTGCTACGGTGTTAGCAAACGATGCTGCACAACACCAATCTCCTCAAGCTATAAAGCATTATTCCACTGTTGAGCAAGTCTGGGAACATAGTTATGAACTCCACTTTGCCATTAGAGAGTTGCACAATCGTGGTATTACCTTAGAGCCAGAACTACACGCTAGTTTAGAATTTGTTTTTGGTTTAGATAATTATATTAGCGATCGCATCAATACAGGTTTAAGCCATTTTCAGCAAAGCTTACAAGTTTGGCAAAAGTTGGCAGAGAAAGAAGAAGCAGGGGAGCAGGGG
>JADEXV010000106.1 GCA_015206945.1 Nostocales cyanobacterium LEGE 12452
GCGGATTTAAACGCCTGGAAGAGGAAGTAAGTGGAGTTATTAGCAAAGATAGGAATATAGCATAAAAGTTAATAAACAGCTATTTTCTGAGAGTGATAAAAAAGAGCGATCGCCATCATGTAATCCAAGGGAAGATAAAACAGCTAAAATTTAAATAACAGTAAAAACAATGGAAATAATAGTTAAATCCCATCATAATATTGTTGCATTTAAATATAGTCTTGGTTACAAAATTACAATTATCCCTATTTATAATAATTGACTTGACTATGAAATATCAAGTCGGTGGTAGCCTGAAGTATGATGACTCTACATATATTGTTCGTCAAGCAGATGAACAACTTTATACTGGATTAAAAACAGGAGATTTTTGCTACGTCTTCAACTGCCACCAAACAGGTAAATCATCTCTACTACACCGGACAATTCATCGCTTAGAAAGAGAAAATTATATATGTGTTTATCTAAATTCATTTCTATTAGCTAGTAATCAAATTACACCTATACAATGGTATAAAGGCATTATTTTCAGCTTATTTCACAAGTTAAATCTGACAGAGCGGGTCAAATTTGGAAGTTGGTGGGAGCAACAATCAGAGCTTGACCCTGTACAACAACTGTATCAATTTGTTGAACAGGTGTTGCCGAGAGAAGTTCCAAATAATCGTATTTTTATCTTTATCGATAATATTAATAGCCTGCTAAGTTTGAATTTCCCAGTCAACGATTTTTTTATCTGGATTCGTTACTGTTATGAGCAGCAAGCATACAACCCAAGTTTTCAACGCTTGGGTTTTGCTTTGTTTGGTGTAGCCAGTCCATCTAACCTAATTGCCGATCGACATCGAACTCCCTTTAAGATTGGTCAAGCAATTAAGTTATCTGACTTTCAATTACATGAAGCTATGCCCTTAGTTGAAGGTTTAGAAGAAGTAGTCAGCCAGCCACAGGCAATATTACAGTATATTATGCATTGGACAAGAGGACAGCCGTTTCTCACGCAAAAACTTTGTCAGTTAGTTGTGCAAGTTGCCTTAGAAAGTTATAAAGAAACGCTTACCATACCGAACGGTACTGAAGGATATTGGATAGAACAATTGGTGCGATCGCGCATTATTCAACATTGGGAATTCCAAGATGAACCTGAACATCTCCGTACCATAAGAGATCGCTTACTTTTTGACGAACGCAAAGCAGGGAAGTTATTAAATATTTATCAACAAGTATTACAAGTAGAGGAACTAAGGAAAAGGAACCCGATAGATAACTTGATACTAGTCGATAATAGTGAAGAACAGACAGAACTCTTGCTATCTGGTTTAGTGGAAAATAATAACGGTTATCTGAGAGTTAAAAATCTGATTTACAGGAATGTTTTCACTCCTCAATGGGTATCAAGACAGTTAGAAAATCTTCCCTTTTCTTGGTAGAAGCTAGTAATCAGAATACATCTGTTAGATAAGTTCTGCATTGATTGTGTGATAAATAAGTATAAAATGCCACTAATTATACATCGTCTAGTCGTATATCTTTGGATTTTGCTTGTGCATAAAAGTTTCCAACTAAGTTTTGATAACAAATATTTCCAAAACTATTAATACTCAGTATTTAGAGTTCTACTAAAACGATAATATTTTTGCAACACACCAACAAAAAAAGTAATAAATTATACAAGTTAAACATATTACATTATTTAATGGTATTTGTACAGATTCAACTGAATCCAAGGACTTTATTTATTCAGACATTTTTTGCAAGACAACAATCAAAACACCAAGTGCAAAAGTGGGAAAAGTAGGAAAAGTAGGAAAAGTAGGATAAATAGATAATTGATATCAGTATCTATCGTCAAGCTAGTATAATGTAACTTAGTTGATTATAGTTGCAATAAATTTTAGAAAAAATGAAATTGTAATGTATAAAAAGTTGCTTCATTAAGTTCCAGCTCCAAGTAGGGAAATAGAAAAAATTATTGCTTGTAACACTCATTTATAACAAATATCTGGAACAGCAATGTATAAAACTAAACGCAAACGGGGAGTTGTACTAACTTCTACAGGAATTAAACGGTTACAATCAGCAATTCTTTCTGTGGAGATAGTAGAAAATAAAGGTGAACACTTGAGTTTAGAAGAAATAAGCTCACGCATTCATGTTTCTCCTAGAACTTTGAGTAAATTATGGTCTTTGAGTGAAAGTGTAGATCAAAAAACTATAAAACTCTGCTTTAGCGCTTTTAATCTAGAATTACATAGCGAAGACTACACCATAGTCAACAAAGCAAATGAGACAGAAACATCTGAGTTATTGTCTATTACAAATATAGAAGAAGATTTATTTCAACGTTCCGAATTAACCTCATTTGTCGAAGAACATCATACACAAACTGAACAGATTGAAAATCTTTGGTCATACCCGGATGGCCCCGTACCTTTAGATTCTCACTTTTATATTGAACGTCCTCCACTAGAGAAAAAAGTTTATCGAGAAATAACTACTAGTGGCTGCGTGATTCGGATTAGATCCCCCAAACAGATGGGTAAAAGTTCTCTTGTGTTGAGGCTTTGTGCCTTTGCACAAAAACTTGGATATCAGACTGTGAATCTGAATTGCTACCAATTCGATAGTGAGTGTCTAACTGATTTAAATAAGCTGTTGCGTCGTCTTTGCTGGAAAATTGCAACAGGGTTAGGTATTGACCCCAACCTCAAGGAGAAGTGGAATGAACAAATTGGCTACAACTTGAGTAGCGGCTTCTATTTAGAAAACTATTTGCTCGAGCAATGTCAAAGCCCAGTAGTTTTAGTGTTGAATGAAGTTGACCGTTTTTTTGAATATCCTCACATTTGCCAAGATTTTTTTGCTTTGTTGCGGTCATGGTGTGAGGAAGCACGACACAATCCCAACTGGCAAAAGCTGAGGTTAGTAATGGTTTACTCAACCGAAGAGTACATCTCTATGGATATTAATCTCTCTCCTTTTAATATTGGTCTACCTATTCGTCTGAACGATTTCACTCAACCACAAGTAGAAGATTTAGCTAGACGTTATGGTTTAGACTCGTTTCAAGCTAAAGATTTTGCCAAACTGATGTCATTAGTAGGAGGACATCCAGCACTAATTCAGATTAGTTTGTACTATCTTAGATTTCAAGAAATGACCCTGCAAGAAATAATAGAGGATGCGATCGCCAATGGTGGCATCTACCGCGATCATTTATGGCGACAGTTGATCAAACTGCAAGAAAATCCTAGACTGGCAAAGACTTATACTGAAATTCTGGCAGCAAAGCAAGGTATTTCTCTTAATCCTATTGACACTTACAAGCTTGAAGGTTTGGGATTAATTCGCTTTGAGGGCGATCGCGTCTTACCTCGTTACGGACTCTACCAGTCCTATTTTGCAAAACAGCTATCGACAATTGTTTGATAGAGCAATAGTAAGATACTCACTCAATATTAGATACTGGGTAGGTGCAGCCCAACCTAGGCATCGCAGTAGTACAGGATCAAATTCGAGAAAGTTTTAATTCCGCGTTTTCAAAAAGAGCAGTTAATAGCTGTTTGATATCAAGTATTTAGCTATAATCTATTTTCAGTTTAAAATAATTTTTTGCTAACTTTCTTAACTAGCTTAACTTTCCTTGCATTTTCGCTTCTTAGCTGAGAATATCTAAATGCTTAGATACCAATAGCAGTATATCAGCAATTATAGAAAGAATTTAATGGGTAAATAGTAATTATAAACCTGGGCAATCATTCTTTCATTTATAAATTGCATCTGCTAAATAGTAAATTATCAAAAAAACAAAGAAGTGATTTATGACCAATATTCAAGAAAAGTTGCCTGCTTCAGAATTCATGAAAAAGAACTTAGGTATTTCTGAAGCTCCTCTTGAAGCATACCTGAACTACGGATATGCACTGCTTGCTATTGCAGGAGCAGATGGAGAGGTTTCAGAAGCCGAATTTAACTGGTTACTAAATCATCAACGTCTTGTTGGTGCTCCTGAAGAAGTAATAGAAAAATACAAAACATTTGAATACAAAAATGCTGACTTAGGAAATTTGCTGAGTAAGATTACAGTTGATGTTTCTACTTGGTCAAAATCAAGGTCGTTATTGTATCATGCAATTCAAATGGCTCGTGTTGACCATTACTCAGTTGAAGAGAAAGAAGCTGTAAAAAAAGCAGCTAAACTGTTAAAGGTTGAAGATGATATTGCGCTTGCTATCGATAGATTGATAGAGACAGAAGAAGCAGTAACTGCATTACGCAAAGCGCTACTACAGACTGAGGTTTTAGATTAATTGAGCAGAATTCCAAAATTTATATCAGGTTAATAATCTAGGAGTTTACGCAAGTAATCATAGAAAAAACCATAAAATGAACAGTAGCATTGTTCGTTTTATGGTTTATTTATCAACTATTAACACTACTATTTTTGTATAAATATTGAGTTTACTAAAAAATAATTCAGCGATCGCAATCTGGTTATTGATGGAGATATGGTTCTTCTACAGCAGCAAGAGTATTTTCTCCAACAAAGACAATCTGCCCAAAGCTGGAAAACTGCCTATCAGCTACCTACAGGCGCAGACCGTTTAGTAATTGAGTTTAGGAATTGGTTTGATCGCTATTGTCACGGACAACTACCCTAGAGCGAAGTTGGAATCAATGTTCCACCAACACGGAATATCAATAGCGATCGCCAACAAATGCTCGATCGCTACAAACAACACACGCAACATTGTCGTCGCTGTCAAGAAGCACTTTTAGTTGTGCAACGCTTGCAAGCATTACTTATAATCTACTTTGTTATTACTGTTTGTGCTGTTGCTCTCCTTCCCGATAGATTGCAACTGACTCTGGGTTTACCCTTAATTGCGATCGCACTACTAGGTCTGGGAGCTTACGCTTGGCTGAGATTCTGGCTTCGTCCAAGATTTTACTTTGTAGACTACATCCACGCACACAGATAAAGGCAACTTTCAAGTACTTTTGCCCTAGTTCCCTACTCAAATTTAATAAATCAAGCAACTGATATTTACAAAATGAATAATATACTAATTATCCTGGGTGAAGTCATATTTTTAATAATCCTATTTTTGCTGTTGAACTGGCTAATTGGCATAACATTCAAACAACTCACTAAAATTTCTTGGTTTCAAGGAAGATCTGCAAATATCACCTTCCTGCGCCGGAGTATCAGCAGACTTTTAATTCTGGCTTGTGTGGTGCTATGTCTGGCTGTGGTTAGTATCAATGGGATGGTAATTTATCGAGGTGGAAATATTCAAGAATTTCAATTTAATCTTATTCGTAGTCTTCCGACCCAATTTTGGCGCAATATCTTCACCGCAAGCTTGAAAACTGTGAGTCTGCTAATACTAGTTAAATTTAGCATCTCACCATTAAGTCGGGGTATAGACTGGGTTTGTGAATACACTAAGAAAGCCGATAAAATTAAGGCTAATGATGAGAGCGTCGAAGCTTTTTTTAAAGTTTTAAAAAGAATTATTATTTATAGTATATGGATAGCTTCTGCTATTTTATGTGCGAATTTCCTTTACCTACCGATAGTTGTTACCAAATATCTTTACATTGCTTTAAAAATATATATTATTATCTCAGTTGGGTTACTGATTATTAAAGCTGTTGCTACTATTGTTGATACGCTCGATGCCCTAAGTCTGAAATACTCTAGTTCTAATAATCTACTGCGTTTGTATGAGCGTTTACGTCATTTAATACCCCTCTTCAAAAAATGTTTGGAATACGTTCTCTATATCGGTATAGTAAATCTCGTTGTTCCTGAAATAGAGCCTATTGCTTGGATAAGCTCTTATACCCCTACAATTGTGCAAATCATTGGGGTTTTCTTTATTAGCAATGTTTCGATTGAAGTCGCTTACTTCATCCTTGATGAGTTCTATTTAAAAACTACAGATGTCAATGATTCACAACGACAAAAAAGGCTGACGCTGATTCCCTTAATACGGAGTTTTGCTAAATATTTCGTTTACTTTACTGGCGGAGTAACTATACTCAAGCTGATTGGCATTGATCCTGCCCCTATCTTAGCAGGTGCAGGAATTGTGGGTATAGCAGTTGGTCTTGGGGCGCAAAACTTAATTAATGATGTCGTTTGTGGATTTTTGATTTTGTTTGAAAACTATTATTTGGTGGGTGATTATGTTGAAGTTGGGAAAGTTGAAGAAAGAAATATTGAGGGGATTGTAGAGGCGATTGAACTGCGAACCACTCATGTTCGGCATCCCGATGGTCAATTGCAAATTGTTCGTAATGGAGATATCGGATCAATTATTAACTACTCTAAGCAGTATATATATGCAAGGGTAGAAGTTAGCGTTTCATATAACTCCAATTTAGATCATGTGTATAGAGTAGTTGAGAAGGTAGGACAGCAGTTAAAAGCAGATGAACAGGATGTTCTAGAACCTACCCGCGTAGCTGGACTAGAACACTTTGGTGAGAATAATCTATTGCTGCTGACGCTGACAAAAGTCAAGCCTGGAAAACACCTTCATATTCAGCGTGTTCTCCGCAAGATATTGAAGGATACTTTTAGCCAAGAAGAAATTGAAATTTGCGGTTTTTCTAAGAATTGATACTAGCTCTTTTCAGATATTTGATCTACAACACAGTTATTATCCCTATTTAAAGAAATGAAGCGGCAGACAGAAAGTAGGAGGGAAGAGGGTTTGGCTACTTCCATAAAATCAACTGAATTATTACATAAATCTATCTGTAAGATTTATAATATCGAGTTATAATAATTTATCTACAAATTACTAGTGATTATGTTAATCTTTTTATTTGATAATCACACTTAGATATGAGATATCAAGTAGGGGGTAGTCTCCACAATGACGACCCCACATACGTTACCCGTCAGGCAGATGAACAACTCTATGCCAGCTTGAAAGCTGGCAATTTCTGTTATGTCTTCAACTCTCGTCAGATGGGCAAGTCATCGTTACTACAACGCACAAGTTATCGTCTTAAAGAAGAAGGGCATAGCTGTGTTTACTTAGATATGACTCGCTTGGGTATTGAAGATACTACACCAGAGCAATGGTACAAAGGCATTATTATCAGCTTATTCTATAGCTTAAAATTAGCGTCGCAAATTGATTTTCAGGGCTGGTGGGAAATGCAAGCAGGTATTTCCTCGGTGCAAAAGCTACAGCTATTTGTTGAAGATATCTTACTACCAAATATCAAAAGTGATTCTCTACGAAATGGCAAAGCCAAACGCATTTTCATCTTCATTGATGAGATTGATAGTTTGCTGAGTTTAAATTTTGCAATTAATGATTTTTTTGCTTGGATTCGTCAGTGCTATAACCTACGGCCGCATAACTCAAACTTTGAACGCTTGGGATTTGCACTATTTGGTGTAGCAAGTCCCTCTGATTTGATTGCAGATAAACGCCGCACGCCCTTTAACCTTGGTAAAGCAATTGAGTTACAGGGTTTTGGACTGCATGAAGCTACGCCCTTGCTTCCAGGATTAGCAGAAGTAGTCAGTCAACCACAAGCAATACTACAAGAGGTTATTTATTGGACAGGCGGACAACCCTTTCTGACACAAAAACTCTGTGACTTAATTACTCAAGTAGCCTTTGAAACTACTAGAGGGAAAATTACCCTACCTCCAGGTACAGAAGCATTGTGGATAGAGCAATTAGTGAGATCGCAGATTATTCAAAATTGGCAGTCACAAGACGAACCCGAACATTTGCGTACTATTCGCGATCGCCTCTTATTCGACGAACAACAGGCAGGGCGGTTGTTGGGTATTTATCAACAGGTGTTGCAAGCAGAAGAGGCTTTTGCTTTTGAGCTTTTGAGCAGAGGAGCAGGGGAGCAGAGGAGAAGAGTTTTCTCCTCCTCCCCTGCGCCTCTTCATTCTGTTCCAAGTGATGATAGTCGAGAACAGACACAGCTGTTGTTGTCCGGTTTAGTAGAAAAACACAACGGCTATCTCAAAATTAAAAATCCTATCTATCGGAATGTTTTTAATGCCCAATGGGTGTTAAGACAACTAGATAATCTCCGTCCCTACTCGCAAACATTTAACGCTTGGGTGGCATCGGGTTACAAAGATGAATCGCGTCTGTTGCGAGGACAAGCTTTAAAAGATACTCAAAATTGGGCACAAGGCAAGAGTCTAAGCGATTTGGATTATCAATTTTTAGCCGCAAGTGTTGAATGCGATCGCCAAGAAATACAAATAGCATTGGAGGCAGCACGGGCCAAAGAGGTAGAAACACGACTCGTACAAGAGAAAAAAACGGCAAAAGAGGTAGAAGCACGGCTAGCACAAGAGAAAAGAACGGCTTTATTACAGAGATATCTACTAGTTGCAGTAAGTATTGGGTTGCTCGTTTCTAGTAGTTTGGGAATAGGAACTTTCATTTTGTATCACCAGACTCGCAAAAGTGAAACTCAAGCCAAAAACAGTGAAATTCGAGCGCTTGTATCTTCTTCTGTGGGATTGTTTGCCTCAAATCGCAGATTGGATGCACTTGTAGAAGCAATCAAAGCAAAAAAAAGACTGCAAAAATTAGGTAAATCAAATACAAATCTTGCACCTCAAGTGGAGAATGCACTGCAACAAGCAGTTTATGGTGCAGATGAGTACAACCGTTTTTCGGGGCATACCGCAGCTGTAATGGCTGTAGATATTAGCCCTGACAGTTCTCTGGTTGCTTCAGCCAGTATGGATAGAACAATCAAACTTTGGCGACGTGATGGTACAGCAGTTGTAACTCTCAAAGGTCATCAGGGAGCAGTTAGAGCAGTTAAATTTAGTCCTGACGGTCGGATACTTGCCTCGGCGAGTGAGGATAGTACTATTAAACTTTGGCAGCGCGATCCCAAAGACGCATCGTGGCGCATTTCAAGAACATTTAAAGGTCACACAGCGTCAGTCTGGGGAGTAGCGTTTAGTCCTGACGGCCAGACCATTGCCTCTACTAGTTGGGACACAACTATGAGAGTCTGGAAGCGAGACGGTACTTTGGTAAGAACGTTTCAAGGTTATAAAGCTGGGTTTTTGGGAGTAGCGTTTAGTCCTGACGGCCAGACCATTGCAGCTGCCAATATAGACAGGACAGTAAAACTTTGGAGACAAAGCCGTTCAGGTTGGCAGAATGCCAAAACTCTACAACCTCTCCAAGGTCATACAGGTTGGGTTATGGGAATAGCTTTTAGTCCTGACGGACAGACTATTGCCTCAGCGAGTGAAGATACAACTGTCAAACTTTGGCAGCAAGACAGCACAGATGGTAGTTATCGTCTTTATAAAACACTCAAAGGTCATAGTGCGGGAGTTTCAAGAGTAGCGTTTAGTCCCGATGGTCAGACTATTGCCTCCGCTAGTCTCGACAAAACTATAAAACTTTGGGACATTGATGGCATAGAACAGAGAACGCTCAGAGGTCATAGTGCATCTGTTTGGGGAGTTACTTTCAGTCTTGACGGTAGCTTTATAGCTTCGGCAGGTGCAGAAAACTTTGTGAGACTTTGGCAGAGTGAAAATCCATTCCAAAAGAGTGCCATAGCTCATAAAGGCGGGATTTGGTCGATAGCGATCGCCTCCGACAGCTCCACCATCGCCACAGCCAGCCACGAAAATACTGTGAAATTTTGGAGTCGTCAAGGCAAATTGCAGAAAACTTTGACCCAAAAAGGCTCAGTCTCCCAGGTTTCTTTCAGTGAGGATAACAAGTTAATTGCTCTTCCTAGTGAAGATGATACGGTACAACTCAAGCGGCGAGATGGTACGTTAATCGCTAGTTACAAAAACCCTGATGGCAAAATCACCGGAGCGTTATTAAGTCCCGATGGTCGAGCGATCGCCATACCTAATGCTGACAATAATGTTCGGATATGGCGTGTAGGTCAACCGACGCTACAGATTCTCAAAGGGCATCAAGCCGAAATATGGGAAGTTGCATTTAGCCCTGACAGTCAACTGATTGCTTCTGCCAGTGAGGATGGTACTGTTAAACTATGGACGCTAAAAGGTAAGTTACTCAGCACATTTGTCGGACATTCGGCGGCAGTATGGACAGTCGCCTTTAGTCCTGACGGTAAGATGGTTGCTTCTGGAAGTGGCGACAATACCATTAAGCTGTGGACACTTGAAGGCAAGTTGCTGCAAACATTCATTGGTCACACAGCTGCAATTTGGGGGATAGCTTTTAGTCCCGACGGTAAAAGGCTTGCTTCTGGAAGTGGAGATGGAACCGTCAAGCTTTGGAAACTTGATGGTACAGAACTAACTACTCTGAAAGGCCATACCGCAGCGATTAGGCAAATTGCAATCAGCCGCGATGGAAAAATCCTTGCTTCCGGTGGTGATGACAACACGCTCATTCTTTGGAGCTTGCCGCGAATTCTCCACCTAGATGCACTGACTTATGGTTGCAAGTTGGTTCAGGATTATCTGAAAATTAACACAGCAGTTGAGAACGGCGAAACTCCTGCGGAGTCGCTGCGCGATCGCTCACTCTGCGATCGCTAATTAAGAAGATGGCAGTAAATATCATTTTAGTTATTGATTAATACTGAAATTATTGGATGAATTTGATTCTTTTATCCGATTTATAGTGCTAATTCGTGATTATAAATTCCCGCAATTAAATTTAACCTTAATCGAAAACGTCGGTGACGATTTCGATAAAAATTTCACTGCTAACTAAAATTCTAGAGGTGCAGAGGTGCAGAGGTGCAGAGGTGAATGGCACTAAGAAAAGATGAAACCTTTGCCAGGACAGGGTGTCGGGGGTAGGGTGTCGGGTGTAGGAAAAAATTAAGAAAAGTAGAAAACTTGTACTGACATTAATTAACTTCTTCCTCACTACACCCGACACCCAACACCCAAAAGCCAAAAGCCTTATGAATAATGGATTTGCCCTTATCTTAGTGCCATTCGGTGCAGAGGTGCAGAGGAGCGGAGGGGGGAAAACTGACTGCAACTTCTTTCTTTTCTTGCTCCCCTACCCCTCCGGGGAAGCAAGCTACGCGCAGCCTCTCATAGAGAAGTATGCTCCCCTGCACAAGGTTTTGAGAGATGTGCTGAGAAATCCGAGTTGACAGCCATCCATTTTTCTTAACTTGACACCAATGGCATCATCCCCATTTTTTATCTTTCTATTTCATCTATTTCTTTTGGAACCTCCGCAGTTAAAACCTCATGTCCCCCAGGTGTAACTAACACATCATCCTCAATCCGAATACCAATGCCAACCCATCGAGGATCAGTCTCTGGCTGGTCTTCTGCTAGTTTGGTATCTGGCACAATATATAGTCCTGGTTCCACTGTCAAAATTTGACCTGGTTGTAAAATCTGTGGTTTGTCTTCACCATGCTGATAAACACCGACATCATGGACATCCAAACCTAACCAGTGACTAGTGCGATGCATATAATATGGCTTGTATTTCTCTTCTTCAATTAACTTATCAATTTCGCCTTTGAGAATGCCAAGTTCGACTAAACCTTCTGTGAGGACGCGCACTGCTGTATCGTGAACTAATTTGAAGGGATTACCTGGTTGAACTTGAGCGATCGCTTGTTTTTGTGCCTCCAAAACAATTTCATACAGCGTCTTTTGTTCTGGCGTAAACTTATCCCCCACAGGAAATGTCCGGGTAATATCGGAGTTGTAATAACCGTAAGCACAACCGGCATCAATTAGCAGTAATTCTCCATCCTGCATTTGACGATTATTTTCAATGTAGTGTAGTACGCAAGCATTTACACCAGAAGCCACAATCGAAGGATAAGCAGGCCCTAACCCACCCCGCACTCGAAAGATCCGTTCCATCTCCGCCTGTATTTCGTACTCATAACGTCCAGGTGCGGCGATTTCTTGGGCATAATTGTGTGCTTCAGTGGCGATCGCAGCTGCTTGACGCATCAATTCCACCTCAGCTTCGCTTTTGATCAATCTCATGCTGTTGAGGACAGGGCCAGTATCTTCAATAGCGATCGGGCCTGTACCGCGCTTCGGATAAGTCCGCAGTAAACTTTGGTAATGTTTCAGGATTTGATCGTTAAAATTGCGATCGCGTCCTAAATGATAGTAAATCCGGCTAGCTTTTTCTAAATACTGCGGCAACTTTTCATCTAACTCGCTAATCGGGTACGCTTCATCAGCACCATAAATTTCTTTGGCTGCATCTACCCCACAAAGATAACCAGTCCATACTTCCTTTTCGCGATCCTTCGGTTGGACGAACAGCACAAATCGATGTTCTGAATGATGGGGCGCTAACACTGCTACTGCTTGTGGTTCATTAAAACCAGTCAAGTAAAAAAAATCACTATCTTGACGATAAACATACTCGACATCGTTGTGCATTACTGCCATTGGCGCACTGCGAAAAATGGCTGTACCATCACCAATTTTTGCCATTAACTGCTCGCGACGCTGCCGATATTCTGCTTGCATAGTTGATGTACTTTAAAAGTATTGTATTATTTGACACTATTAGCAACTAGCAGATCACAGAATCATGCCTCTTAATAGCTGCTAATCTAAGTTATTCTAACCAATATTTGTTTCCACTCAAGTTATAAATCATTAGAGAAGAATTAATTATCTCGAACAACTTAGATTTTCTACTTTTTAAATAACTCGAAAATATTGTTATCAAATGATTTAAGATATTAATTAAATAATTTATAACCCTTTATCTTATCTAATTTTTGGTATTTTATAAATTTCACAATACACAGTAAAAAATATGTTCGCTCAACCTACAACAAAAAAAGCGATCGCTTATGTAACCAAGAAAGATGAACTAATGGTATTTACACATACTGATTTTCCTGAAGCTGGGGTGCAAGTACCTGCTGGTACAGTTGAAGAAAATGAGGAGCCATCTGAAGCTGTACTGCGAGAAATTTATGAAGAATCTGGTGTTAAGGGAGTTCGGATTATTGAGTTATTGGGTATTTATCAATACAACATGGCTCCCTATCGGGATGAAATTCAAGAACGTTATGTTTATCATCTCGAATTAACTCAGTCTACACCATCTACTTGGCGGCATTGGGAAATACATCCAAGTACCAGCAAAAACCCTATAGCCTTTGATTTTTATTGGGTTAAATTGGATAGCTCAAATTTAGGACTAGCTGGTGGTCAAGGTTATTTTCTATCTAAGCTTGTTCACAAAATAAAAAATAGTGGATCTTCAGCCAATACTTAAAAACGTGCCAAAAAACAAAGGTAATATGAGACAAATTCATTAGGACTAATGTAGCGATCGCTTCTATCTTCAGTAAGCCAGTATAATTAAATAAATTAAATTTTAGTTCTTAGTTAGAGGTTCATCACTCAAAAAAAGGATTATCAGGACAAAACTATTTACTACAAACTTTAATTTATTTACACCAGCTACTTAGCATATTTCTAAGCTTACAAAAAACATATCGCTAGTGTGGATATCTTTATCTAACTGAATTAACAGCTAAAGATACAAGTAGATTTTTGCTAAAAGCCTTAAATGTCAAAATAAATAGATAGAATAATCAAATTTTATTTATGAAACATTATATATTAAATACAAAAAAGCATTTTTGTAATTGCTTATGTAGAACTTGAAAGTTTTATAGAAATAGTTTAAAAGAAATAGGTACTTATCTTCAAAGACTGACATTAAGAAAGAAAAAATAGTTATAAAGAAATGTTGAAAACCAGGTAAATGTTATTTAGTTACAGAAAGAGATTGCCAAAAAAAGTTAAAAAAATATGACAGCCAATAATAAAAATTCACCATGCCTGAAAATACAAATTCCTCACCCTTAGCTTTGAATACATCTCGATTAGCATCAGAGTCTTTTGCAAAATCAGAAATATTGACAACTTCTCTTAAGAGTTTAAATTATGATTTGGGGTTTGGAAATAAGAGTTCTTCACTAGCACTAGAAAGTCAACCAGTGACTGCACCTGTTAAAACATCAGCAAATCCCAATCCTAATCCTTACTTAACTAGTGCGGCGATTACTCCTGACTTTAACGGTGATGGTAAAACAGACAAAGTTTGGGTCAATTCTACAACCGGTGAGATTATCATTCGGTTGATGGATGGAACAACAGTTGTCGAGCAGGGTTCTTTGGGTCAATTTGACCTATCTGCCTATGATTACAAAATTGCTGACTTCAATGCTGATGGCAAAACCGACTTCTTATTACGCAATAAGACAACCGGTGAGAATAGCGTTGTCCTGATGGATGGCACCAGAGTTGGTAGTGCAGCTGCTCTAAGTAGCGTTGATCCAGCCTGGAGTCCTCAGATTGGAGATTTCAACGGCGATCGCAAAACCGATATCTTCTGGCACAATAGTCAAACCGGTGAGAATGCTATTTGGGAGATGGATGGCACTACAGTCCTGAATGCGACTGTTTTAGACACTACAGACGCAGCGTATACTCCTACCATTGTTGATTTCGACGGTAATGGCAAGAGTGACATCTTCTGGCGCAATCAGACAACTGGCGATAACGTCGCTTGGTTTATGGATGGTACGCAAAAGACTGACTTTGCTCTACAATCACAAGATGCCGCCTGGACTTCTAGCCTTGGTGATTTCAACGGCGACTTTAAGACAGACATTCTGTGGAGAAACGCCCAAACAGGTGAGAACAAGGTTTGGACGATGAATGGTATCTTAGTCACCGAGGGTGCTTTGGGGACACTTGACTCATCCTGGACTTCCAAAATTGGTGACTTCAATGGTGATGGCAAGACCGATATCTTCTGGCACAATGGAACCACAGGTGCGAACACCGCTTGGTTGATGGATGGCACAACAGTTGCAACTGAAGCTTTCTTACCAGCTAATAACGCGGCCTTGACACCATCCCTTGGCGATTTCAACGGCGATGGCAAGACTGATATCTACTGGCGCGATCAGACAGCAGGTACAGACAATATTTGGACTATAAATGAAACGACAGCAGTTGAGACTCCCATCAGCGACGCAGATAAGCTTGGGCCAGAGTGGTATACGTTCTAAAATCAGAATTCAGAATTTAGAATCCTGAATTCAGGAGATGGAGGCAGGAGTCATTATTTTCCCCCTGCTTCCTCTACTTCTTTCCCAATCCCCTTATTCAAAACTTGTAACTCAAAACCTGAATTTCTCCCTTTTCCGGCAATTTACCAGGGCTAATGGAAATACTATCTCCATTGCTACGCCGCACTGTCATACCTTGCATCAAGGTCAGAAAATTATCCAATGGCGAAAGATCGCACTTAGCAGCATCAGCGGCTTGTGTGCGGTAATGAGTCGGAATCACCAACTTGGGATTTAATACTTGAACAGCCTGCTTTGCTTCCTCAGCATTGTAGGCTTTTGCACTGCCTCCCACAGGAATAAACGCCACATCGGGACGCCCCATCAAGATTTTTTGCTCAATAGAAATGGGTGCAGCTGCTCCGCCTAAGTGTAGGATATTAATTCCGCCTTGCTTCCAACTCCAAGCGGTATTTGAGCCAAACTGCTTACCACCTTTGCGATCGTGGTCTATGGCAACTCCTTGGAATTTAATGCCTTTAAACTCATAAACTCCTGGTTCATAGATCAGTTTTGCATTTCCTGGTAGTACATCCACAGCACCTTCATCCAGGAGTTGGCTGCTAATCAATACCAAATCTGCTGCAACTTTTGGCGAACGATACCCAGCAGTACAGCCGACCGTCCGAAACGGATTGACGAGAACTTTTGCTCCACCACCAGTAAAAAGAAAGCAAGTATGACCCAACCACTGAACTGATAAACCGCTAGATTGTGCGTCAGCTTGAGATTCAGAACCCAAGGTAGTAACCAAAGCTGTGGCCAACCCCGCCCCAGCATAGCCCATCAACTGTCGTCGTTTCATTAATTATGCTCTTGACTGTAACTGTTCCAGAAAATTTCGCAATAACTGTTTTCCTGAAGATGTCAGGACACTCTCTGGGTGAAATTGGACGCCCTGAATGTGAGGATAGTTCCGGTGTCGCACTCCCATAATGGTGTTATCTTCAACCCAAGCGGTGATTTCTAACACATCTGGGCAAGTCTCACGTTCGATTACCAAACTATGATACCTAGTGGCGATTAGAGGATTTTCTAATCCCCGGAAAACCCCCACTCCAGTGTGAGACACTTGAGAGGTTTTGCCATGCATCAACTCTGGAGCAGGAATTATTTTACCACCGAACACCTGACCAATGCTTTGATGTCCCAAACAGACACCCAAAATTGGTAACTCTTGTCCTAGCTGTTCAATCAATGCTAAAGAAATACCGGCATCTTCCGGGCGACCAGGCCCAGGAGAAATAACCACAGCTTCCGGCTTTAATGCCCGAATCTCATCTATGGATATCTTGTCGTTACGAAAAACTTTAATCTCATCTGCCACTGGGAACTCTGATGCCAATTCTCCCAGATACTGCACTAAGTTATATGTAAAACTATCGTAATTGTCGATAACTATAATCAAAGCTTGTCACTCCTGGTTGTTAGCACTCATCAGTTGCAAAAAGCATAGATAAGTATCTCATGCTATTTGTTCGTTAGGTATAAAAATAACGCCGACGTAGACGCGTAAATATGAAGCGGCTACTCTGCGGCCACTTTTTAAAGATTACCAAGTAATCCTTTAGCCAGGATGCTTGGCACGTTGGCGTAGCCCTTCTCCTGTCGGAGACGCTGCGCGTAGCTTGCTTCCACAAAGTGGTACGGCTGCGATCAGGAACCACCCGTCGTAGACATCGCACGATTTAAATTTTAAATATATTCTGCAAAGGGGATTCGGACAGCGTGTGATTCTCTTAGTGAGTCACTTGGCGATGCCTGCGGTTTTTACTAGCCGACGCAAATCACGTCTACAAAGCCGATATAATTAACGTTACCAGAGGAGGAAGCAATAGTGTACCTGCTACTAACATCGCTACGAAAGCAGAGACAAGCACTGCACCAGCTGCACAATCTTTAGCAATTTTTGCCAAATCATGGTATGTCTGCTTAACGGTTAAATCCACAACGGACTCGATCGCTGTATTTAGTAACTCTAATGCCAAAACTAAACCACTAGTTATACCAATTACCGCTATTTCTACCGCTTGCAGATGCAAAAAAACGCTTAAAGCGATCGCTAAAGCACAAACACTTACGTGGATGCGAAAATTACGTTGAGTTTGAAAACTATAGCTGATTCCAGCCCAGGCATATTTAAAACTAACAAATAAATTAGAGGCTACTTTCCAGGAGAATTCCCGTTCGTTAGACACCAGTGTTTGTAACGAGGTAGGCGTTGGTGATGGAGAAATTTTTTGGGACATAGACTTAAAAACACAAGAACAGAGTTGCTACAGTGGGAATATTCGCCGATCTTAATGGCAGAATTAACTTTGAGGCAATCTTTAGGCAATTTTCCACAGAAGTATTATAAAAGTATTACCCAAAATTGACATTAAGGCATACATAAGCTACTGCTATTCCATGTCAATAGCAATACCGATTATATTCAGCAATATCACTTGCTGTTTTAACATTCGCTCCAAACTTTTTTCATCAGGATGATCCCAGCCCAACAGATGCAATAAACCGTGAGCAGCTAACCAGACTAGCTCAGTTGGTAAGCTATGTTCCTGTTGTTGAGCTTGTCGTTGTGCCGTATCTACAGACACAATAATATCACCTAAGTATAATGGGACAGAGGTAAGCATTTCTTTGCTTTGAGGAAAATCCACCTCCAAAGCTGCAAAGGCTAAAACATCTGTCGGCTTATTTTGCTGACGATATTGAGCATTCAGTTCTTGAATTTGGGAATCATCTGTCAAACGTAGCCCGATTTCATAACTTGGCGCTGGTGGAATCTCAGGCTGAAGTATTTCCAACCAGTGATTAAACCAGTTTTCCCAAGTTTCAGGGGTAATTCGGTCATCAGTCTCGGCAATTTTTACAGATGTTGTCGGGGACAACTCATAAAAATACTCCTCCACATATAGTTCAACTCTCAGGGGCACACAGTCTCCTTGTCTGAGGTTTACGATTTGTTGTTAATGAGTGAGGTAAGCAAGACCAACAAGCAGAGCTAAAAGCCCTACAGCAGTCAATCCAAAATGCTTTAGGGAAGTTCCACCCTTCCGCACCATGTTTCGCATGGCGAGTTTGACGTAGCTAGGTTGAGGTTCTGTTGAAGGTGAGTTGCTCATAGTTATTTGTCTACAGACTCTTTTATAACTGTAACAGTTGGTCTGGGATAGAATTGCGATCGCCTGTATATTGCTAAGGCGTTTCTCAATGAAACGCCTTAGCAATCGGGATGTTATGGAATGAGTGCCTTTATGCGGGAGTGTTTTCCACTAGTTTATTTTCTTGACGCAGATAAGCTTGGATGAATGTATCAATTTCACCATTCATCACATCGCCAATCGCTGTTGTTTCCGTGTTTGTACGCAAATCTTTCACCATCTGGTAAGGGTGAAACACATAGTTACGGATTTGGTTTCCCCAGGAGGCTTCCACCATATCGCCACGAATTTCGGCAATTTCTTGGGCGCGTTGCTCCTTGGCGATGACCAAAAGCTTTGCTTTGAGACGATTTAGGGCTTTCTCTTTATTTTGCAACTGCGATCGCTCCTCTGTACAGCGCACGGCAAGACCCGTGGGAAGGTGAACAATCCGTACCGCAGTTTCTACTTTGTTGACGTTTTGCCCGCCTTTACCACCAGAACGAGTTGTGGTGATTTCCAAATCCTTTTCTGGAATATCCAATTGCACAGAGTTATCAATCTGCGGCATCACTTCCACCCCTGCAAAACTAGTTTGTCGCTTGCCGTTAGCATTAAAAGGTGAAATCCGCACTAAGCGATGTGTACCCATTTCCGATCGCAAGTAACCATAGGCATAGCGACCAGTAATTTCTAAGGTTGCCGATTTAATTCCGGCTTCATCACCCTCCGACTCTTCAGCTAAAGTTACCTTATAGCCGTGAGCTTCGCCCCAACGGGTGTACATCCGCATCAGCATAAATGCCCAGTCTTGAGCATCTGTGCCACCAGCACCAGCACTAATCGTCAGTACAACACCTTCCGCATCATAGGGGCCGGAAAGTAACTGTTGTAACTCCCACTGATCTAGGTCACGATTCAGTTTAGTGATGGTAGATTCTGCTTCTTGGAGTAATGCCTCATCGGTTTCTAACTCCAACAACTCAACAACTGCCTTAGTATCTTCGAGATTGGCGTGCCAGCGATCGTATTGCTGGAGGTGGGCTTTCAGGTCGTTGAGTTCTTGCAGAGTTTGTTGCGCCTGGGTTTGGTCATTCCAGAATTCTGGCTGTGCTGATATTTTTTCGAGGTCTTGAATTTTGGCTGTCAGTGCAGGTACGTCAAAGATAGTCCTGGGTTTTACCCAGGCGGCCAGACAACGTTTCGATTTCGCGTTTGAGTTCTAGGACATCCATAAATGCTTGCTGAATGATAGATAGAGCGCTTTGGATTGGAAAATTGCTCTTTTTATGTTTCTTGATTTTAGCTGTAGTTGGGCAAATTTTTTCTGCACAACTTGTATAGGTTACAAAAGTGACTTGAAATTATCAAGCGCTTCTTCACCCACTGAAGTAGTCTGATTTAGCTGTTGCAGATAGGCTTTGATAAACAAATCAATTTTACCGTCTAATACCTCTGCCGCCGCAAGTGTTTCTACATTGGTACGTAAATCTTTCACCTTGGTGTAAGGATGCAAGATATATTCACGGATAAGCTTGCTGGATAGAGACTTTATTAGCCGAGGTTGAATTTTGTCAATCTGGACACCTTGGGCTAGTGCGATCGCAAAGAGTTTACTCTTGAGAATAGCCAGGGCTTTCTCTTTATTTCGCATCTGACTGCGCTCTTCCTTACAAAATACACTAATCCCAGTAGGAATGTGAAACAACCGCGCCCATGTTTCTGGGCGGTTAACATTCTCCCGTTCTCGGGGCAAAGTAATTTCTAAATGCTTCTCTGGAATCTCAAAATCAATAGACTCATCTAAAATCGGGCTAACTTCTACACTGGCTAGGCAAGTATGCCGTCTGCCATTGCCATGGACAGGAGAAATTCGCTTTATGTTTGCATGAGTTCCTTGTTCCGATTTTAGTCAGCCATAAGCATAACGCCCTGTAATTTCTAGGGTGGCATGTTTGAACCCTCCTAAATCACCTGCTGACTCTTGCACTAGATGTACTTTATAATTATGATTTACTGCCCAACGATGGTATAGCTGTAATAACATAGCTGCCCAGTTTTGGGCATCTATACTTCCAACCTCAGCCGTAATTGCCAAGAATGCCCCCTTTTGGTCGCAGGGATCGGACAGGAATTGTTCTATTTCTACTGTTTCAAGTTCTTGCTGGAGTTTGCTAAGGTTGGTTTGTGCTTCTTGCAGCAATTCTTCATCAGCAGATAATTCTAGTAATTCTAGTGCAGCCTTGATATCTTCTAGAATGAAGCGCGATCGCTGATATTTTTTCTTTGTAGCGTTGAGGAAATCAATTTCTTGAATTATCTGATAAAAACTGGCAGAATCATCCCAGAAAGTAGCTTGAGAAATCAATTGATTCAACTCTTCAATTCTTGCACTTAGTTCTGTCAGGTCAAAGACAGCCTTCAGCCTTGGTCAAGATGTTAGACAACCTTTCTACTTCAATTTTGATACTTAAGAGTTCAAGCATAGTTTTACTCACTTGAGGCTTAACTTATCTACATATTCTACTATTAAAAAGGATGAAAAAACCGTGGTTGCTAAAAATTTAACCACGGTTTTTACTTTATAAAACTTTATCTTTTGTTAGTGCCTAAAGACAATTAATCGCGGCCATTTATGGCAATTAGCAACCGCAAGATAAAGACAAACAAGTTGATGTAAGTTAAGTACATCGACAAAGCAGCAGGCAGATATTGGTCATCGCTGTAAGTGCGGGGCAAGATGTAGAAATCGACAACAGAAACCCCAACAAACAGAAATACTCCTAAACCGGAAATGGCAATTTCTAACCAATTTGGCGTGTAAACACCAAACATAGCAAATCCGAATTGCGCTAAACACACAACCACCAAGGCAATGACACCAAGATTGATGGTTTTCGTCAAAGCCATGCCATCTTGTTCAGAAAGATTTGAACCAATTTGACGGGCAGCAATAAAAGTGACACCACAACCAAGGGCAGCTAAACCAATGCCTTGAATGCCAACACCTTGGGATCTCAAAGCGACAAATACCAAGCCACTGAGAGTATATCCAGACAACAGGCTGTAGGTTGCCAGCAGGGGTAGTGCAAGACCCTTATTACCTTTTTGGGCAACATTTTGGGCAACAAAGAACAAAATTAACTCCAAAATCACCGCACCAATGAAGGTGGGAAAGAATATTTCGGGGTTAGTACGGATAACTCCTAAACCGCCGTAGGTTCCTAATGCCGTTAGCACTAATCCACCACCGACGTAGGGGAGGGCGTTGGCAATCACGTTTGGGCCAACGAGGGCGTGAGATTTAGCCTCACGGATAGCTTCACGAAAATTACTGGTATTGCTCATATTGAAAAACTGTTTTTTAGGAAAACGTTCTGCTTATTCCTATTCTTACCAATCTTTGCGGTTAACGGACAAGGATTTAATATCGTTGCCAAATCTGAAGGGCGGCTGTGTTGTTGAAAATTAGAGTCGTCAGTTTTTGAGGATTTCACAGCCTCTTTAGTACTGATAGCATACTCTTTACCCTTGATTGCAACCTATTTTGCGATTAATTCAGTACCGATCTACTTGCACTCAGTATACCTGATAAATATTAGGTCAGTAATGCATTGTTCAGCATAAATAGCTAGTTTTTGTTGCAAAAGCTAAAGATTATTTACCAATCAACAGTTATATAAAAAGCAAAAATAACCTGTAACAGAGGGGTTCGCAAAATCATGCGTACAAATACTGAATTGTGGAGTTAGACCCATAACAAGTTCAGTGAAACGACGATGGCTTATTCTTCCCTGACTCAGCAAAATAATAACAGCTTAGAAGAAAATATACGCAACTCCATTTTCTCAGGAATAGGAGTTACAACAAGGGAATGTATATGGCAACAAGTGAGTCCTCTTTACGAACTGATGGTATAGAATTATTGCACTTGTACCACCAGAATCCTTCTATTAAACTTCGTAATAAACTTGTACAGTTACATACTGGCTTAGTACGGAAGATGGCTCATAAATTCAGCCATCAATGTAATGAACCTTATGAAGATTTAGAACAAATTGGGTATTTTGGTTTGATTAGGGCTATTGAGCGTTTCGACCCTAGCCAAGGATATGCTTTTAGTTCCTTTGCAGTGCCATATATTCGCGGTGAGATGCTGCACTTTTTGCGCGATCGCAGTACTCTATTAAAAATTCCCCGTCGTTGGCAAGAATTATATAATGAAGGACAAAAGATTCGCAAAGACTTGTCAATCTCTTTAGGTCGCCCGCCCAAGGATGCTGAAATTGCCAGCCAACTTCGGGTATCTGTACAAGAGTGGCAGGAAACGAAGTTAGCTGCTCAAAACCGTATGCCCTTGAGTTTAGATGCAACAGCAGTTAACTATGTTGATTGCCAAATAACCTTGGGTGAGGCACTTCCTTGTCCTCGTTCTCATGTACTTCTGCAACAAGAAGAAGAACGCCAACAACTCCAAGGCGCAATCAATATGTTAGAAGAAAAGCCCCGCATGGCAGTTGAAATGGTATTTTTGAAAGAGCTTTCTCGCAAGGATGCTGCTAAAAACATTGGTACTAGTCCAATGACAGTAACGCGCTATCTGCAAAAGGGAATTCAAGATTTGATTTGTTATTTACAACCACAGGTAATGCCTACTGGGTCTTGATGTCATTAGTTAATGGTCAGTGGTTAGTAGAAAAGCAACTGACAAATAAATGACAAATAAGTAATAACTAATTATCTAGATTTTAAATCAGCGATCGCACCTTTGGTCATAGCAGCAATAGCTTGATCTGTTGCTTTCGGCAAATGATAATATTTACCGCCTGCTGTTTGCGATAATTCTTTAGCAAACCCAGTAGACACAAATTTACTTTCTGTATCAATTACTAATAGTTGCATTCCCAAAGCACGGATTCTTGCAGCAATTTCTAATAATTCTCCTTTGATATCTGGCTTTTCTCCTGGTTCTAGCTGTTCACCCAAAGAACGCGCTAAGGGAATATTACCTCGTCCATCGGTGATTGCTACAAGGACAACTTGCCCAATATCTCCACTCATCTGAGCATTTAAGCCGACACGCACAGCTTGGGTTAAACCATGCGCTAAGGGCGAACCCCCACCACAGGGCAACCTTTCCAAACGGTTACGCGCCAAAGCAATAGAACGTGTTGGAGGCAATAATACCTCTGCCTGTTCTCCCCGAAAGGGAATTAATGCTATTTGGTCGCGGTTTTGATAAGCTTCTGTCAACAGTTGCATCACCGCACCTTTAGCTGATTGCATTCGATTCAGTGCCATTGAGCCAGAAGCATCTACCACAAATACTACCAATGCCCCGGCTTTGCGTACCAGGCGTTTCGAGCGAATATCAGGCTGTTCGACAATAACTTTTCTATCTGGTTGTCTTTCTCTTCGTGCTTTTTGATAAGGAGCCGCAGCTCTCAAGGTGGCATCTACTGCAATGCGTCGCGCTTTTCCTTTGGGCAACATTGGTTTAATGTAGCGTCCCCTGTCATCGGAAAAGATGACACTGCGACTACCAGATTTACCTTGCCGCTTCGCCATTTGAGTAAAGTAAAGCACGTTGTCATCAAGGATTACCCCTTCCGGATCAAAGATAAACTCTTCCGGGATGCTAGGGGGTTCTTGCTCTTGATTTTCTTCCTGTTCTTCCTGCTCTTCTTGTTCCTCTTCTGATTCGTCCTGGGGTTCTTCTTGATTTTGTTGCGGC
>JADEXV010000107.1 GCA_015206945.1 Nostocales cyanobacterium LEGE 12452
CTCCTCAAGGAAGCAAGGGAACTAAAGTTTTGCAGGATCAGGAGAATTGAATTTATGGCAACAACAGCTTTAATTGTCGGTGCAGGTAATGGACTGAGCGCTTCTTTAGCTCGCCTATTTGCTAAAGAAGGATTCACCATAGCTTTAGCGGCTCGCCGAATTGAAAAACTCACTCAATTGAGTAGTGAAATTGGCGCAGTTAGTTTCGCCGCCGATGCCTCAAAGCCAGATGAAGTAGAACAGTTATTTATTGATATTGATAATAAAGTCGGTTCTCCGAATATTGTCATTTACAATCCCAGTTTCCGGGTGCGGGGGCCTCTTGTCGATCTAGACCCTGGTGAAGTGGCAAAAACTTTAGATGTCACTGCTTATGGTGGCTTTCTTGTGGCTCAAGCTGCTACCAAAAGGTTTTTACGACTTGGTGGCGGTGCTATATTTTTTACTGGAGCCTCAGCCAGTGTTAAGGGTTATCCTCTGTCCGCTCCCTTTGCAATGGGTAAATTTGCACTACGCGGTTTGGCTCAGAGTATTGCTAGAGAATTAGCACCAAAGAATATCCATGTGGCGCATTTCGTGATAGATGGTGCAATCCGATCCGCAGACCGCCAAGATCCAGTAGATAATCCTGATAGTACTCTTGACCCGGATGCAATTGCTCAAACTTATCTCAGCATTCTCCGCCAACCCCGCAGTGCTTGGACTTATGAAGTAGAACTACGTCCGTGGGTAGAGAACTTCTAAGCTAAACAATTGTTACAAAAATAGTTTTGCAGGTATGAAAATTGATTTTGGTGCAACTGCTACTGATTATGCAAAACACCGCGCTGGCTTTCCCAGTTCATTATTTAACAAACTGTCTGAATATGGTATAGGTTTACCAGGGCAGAATATTGTTGACCTCGGCACTGGAACAGGAACACTAGCACGGGGCTTTGCGGATAGAGGTGCTGATGTAATTGCCATAGATCCATCAGCCTCACTTTTAGAACAAGCCAGACTGTTAAGCGAATCTTTCCAACTTAAAGTAGATTATCGAGTCGCAACTGCCGAGAATACCGAGTTACCAGACGCCAGTGCAGATGTGGTGACAGCTGGACAGTGTTGGCATTGGTTTGACCGTCCACGGGCTGTCCAGGAAATTACTCGGATATTGAGAGTAAATGGCTTGCTTGCGATCGCACATTTTGATTGGATACCCTTAAAAGGTAATGTAGTTCAAGCAACGGAACAACTGATCAAAGCTCATAATCCCGTGTGGAATTTGGACGGCGGTAATGGATTGTATCCCCAGTGGTTACAAGATATTGGCGAAGGAGGATTCCGAGAAATCCGCACATTTTCTTATGATGTATTTGTCTCTTATACACACGAAGACTGGCGGGGACGAATTCGGGCGAGTGCTGGTGTGGGAGCCAGTTTGACACCAGAAAAAGTAGAAGTATTTGACCAAGAATTGGCAACATTGCTCGAAACACAATATCCTACACCAATTCTTCAGGTTCACCATAGAGTTTGGGCTGCGATCGCAAAAGCACCACAATTTAATTCGTAGTTCGTAGTTCGTAATACTTCTCTACGAGAGGCTGCGCTCAGTACAAGTTCGTAATTAAGAAATTGTCTGTAACACACTATTAACCTACAAAACAATCGCACAATTTTAGGAAAAGAATCATGATTGAACTTTACTATTGGGCAACTCCAAACGGTCATAAAATCACAATTTTCTTGGAAGAAGTCGGCTTACCATACACCATAATTCCTGTGAATATTGCGGCTGGGGATCAATTTAA
Organism: Nostocales cyanobacterium LEGE 12452; assembly: GCA_015206945.1. Lineage (GTDB taxonomy): Bacteria > Cyanobacteriota > Cyanobacteriia > Cyanobacteriales > Nostocaceae > Nostoc. The sequence continues at coordinate 1,794 of JADEXV010000107.1, forward strand.
GCCAGAATTTCTGAAGATTTCTCCTAACAATCGTATGCCTGCGATCGTTGACCACGAGCCAGCAGATGGAGGTGCGCCAATTTCGATATTTGAGTCTGGGGCAATCTTGCTATATTTGGCAGAAAAAACCAAGAAATTAATTCCCCAAGATTTACGTAATCGCACTCTAGTTTTAGAATGGTTGTTTTGGCAAATGGCAGGATTAGGGCCAATGGCGGGACAAAATCATCACTTTAGTACTTATGCTCCCGAAAAGATTGAATATGCCATTAACCGCTACGTGAATGAGACGGGGCGCTTATATGCAGTACTAAATAAGCAACTAGCAGATAAAGAATTTGTGGCTGGCGATTATTCCATCGCCGATATTGCTGCTTATCCCTGGATTGTGCCCCATGAACTCCAAAGTCAAAACCTAGAGGATTTTCCTCATGTTAAACGCTGGTTTGAGACAATAAAAGCGCGTCCAGCAACAATTCGCGCCTATGAAAAAGCAGAAGCATTCAAAACTGAACCGCTCGATCCAGATAAGTTACGAGAATTGTTATTTAACCAATCGGCGAAGACTATTCAGCCTTAAACATTTTGAATTGTCTTGTCACTGTGGCGATCGCTAAGTTAGTTCTAACCCCAGATCACCAGTTGCAACTATGAGCAAAGATTTCTTACCATCTTCCTTTCCTCAATTAGAAACAGAAAGGCTTCTTCTTCGTGAGACAAGCTTGCAGGATGCTGAGGCTACCTTTGCTGTCCTTTCCGATCCAAGCGTGACTCAGTTTCACGATCTTGATACCTTCACTTCTATTAAAGAAGCGATCGCTGTCATTGAACGTAGAGCCAAGCGGTTTGAGCAAGGAGATGCTATTCGCTGGGGAATTGTCCATAAGCAAGACAACATTTTGATTGGTTCTTGTGGGTTCCGGGTAAACCCACAAGAACACTCAGCTGAAGTCGGTTACGAGCTTGCCAGTACTTTTTGGAGGCAAGGCATCATGACGGAGGCGGTGGGTACTATCTTGCAATTTGGGTTTCAGAAAATGGATTTGCGTTTCGTTGTTGCCCAAGTCATGCTGGAAAATATCGCTTCTAAAAAGTTGCTAGAAAAGTTAGGTTTTCACAGCCAGGGTGTAAAGAAACAAAATGGCTTCTTCAAAGGGCAATATCACGATCTGGAGCAATTTTTGCTTAAAAATAAAAAACTGAGTGAGTAAGTTAGCAACAGATATAGGCTGATGTTTAGTTTCTCAATTGGAAGTAAAGATGAGGAATTCTGGACACAACCAGTTAAAATACGGTAAACCTTACAAATTACCGTTGATTCATCCAAAACAAGGCTCAATTATTATTACTTGTTTGTATAATTGGAAACTCAAATAACTGCTTATGTCAGAACAATATCGTTTTGAAACGCTGCAAGTTCATGCTGGACAAGAGCCTGCTCCTGGAACTAATGCTCGTGCTGTACCGATTTACCAAACGACTTCCTACGTTTTTAACGACGCCGATCACGGAGCGCGGTTATTTGCTCTCCAGGAATTTGGTAACATTTACACCCGCATCATGAACCCGACAACGGATGTATTTGAAAAGCGGATTGCTGCCTTAGAAGGAGGTATAGCAGCATTAGCAACTGCTAGTGGGCAAGCGGCGCAATTTTTGACAATCAGTACCATCGCTCAGGCTGGGGATAATATTGTTTCCACTAGTTTTCTCTATGGCGGAACATATAACCAATTTAAAGTCTCTTTACCACGTTTAGGTATTAACGTCAAGTTTGTTGAAGGAGATGACCCAGAAAGTTTTCGTCAAGCGATCGACGATCGCACCAAAGCGTTATACGTTGAAACCATTGGCAATCCTGAATTTAACATTCCCGACTTTGCCGCTTTAGCTCACATTGCCCACGAAAACGGCATTCCTTTAATTGTGGATAATACCTTTGGTGCTGGTGGGTATCTAGCTCGGCCAATTGAACATGGTGCAGATATCGTAGTGGAATCTGCAACTAAATGGATTGGTGGGCATGGCACTTCCATTGGTGGCGTAATTGTCGATTCGGGTAAATTTGATTGGGGTAATGGCAAATTTCCTCTATTTACTGAGCCAGCACCCGGCTATCATGGGCTGAATTTTCAAGAAGTATTTGGCCCTAATGGTTCGTTTGGTAACATTGCCTTTATTATTCGCGCTAGAGTCGAGGGGTTACGAGATTTTGGCCCGTGCTTGAGTCCATTTAACGCCTTTCTGTTACTGCAAGGATTAGAAACTCTCTCTCTACGTGTAGATCGTCATGTGAGCAATGCCCTAGAATTGGCTCGGTGGTTAGAGCAGCAAGAGCAAGTATCTTGGGTTAATTATCCCGGACTTCCCAATCACCCTTATCATGAACGAGCGAAGAAATATCTCCGGCATGGCTTTGGGGGAGTTTTAAATTTTGGCATCAAAGGTGGACTAGAGGCGGGTAAAGCTTTTATTAATCATGTGAAATTAGCGAGTCATTTAGCAAATGTTGGTGATGCGAAAACCCTTGTTATTCATCCCGCTTCTACAACCCATCAACAGCTAAGTAATGACGAACAGCTTTCAGCAGGTGTGACACCCGATTTGGTGCGAGTATCAGTGGGAATTGAACATATCGACGACATCAAAGAAGATTTCCAGCAGGCATTCCAGCAAGTTAGGATTTAGTTCTCAATTGGGCATCCCTTCGGCTACGCTACCTCGGCTCCGCTCGGCACAAGTCAGGGCAAGTGGGCACAAGAGGCAGAAGTGCTGCTCCTCTGCCTCCCCATCTCCCCACTCTAGATATGATCTACTCAGACTTCATCTCACCGCAAACCCAGTTTTACCAGCTTACAGTACCATTTCAACTTGAAGGGGGCGAGACATTAACTGGGGTTCAGGTTGCCTATCGCACCTGGGGACAGTTAAATGCTCAAGGCGATAATGGGATAATGATTTGTCATGCCTTAACTGGTTCCGCTGACGCTGATGATTGGTGGGAACCTTTATTTGGTACAGGGAAAGCCTTCAATCCAGAACGCGACTTTATTGTATGCAGCAACATTTTGGGAAGTTGTTACGGCACAACTGGGCCAACTACTATTAACCCAACAACAGGAAACCCTTATGGCGTATCCTTCCCTAAGATTACAATTCGAGATATGGTTCACCTGCAAGCTGTACTACTAAAATACCTGGGTGTTCAATCTCTGCAATTAGTAATTGGTGGCTCACTCGGTGGGATGCAAGCACTGGAGTGGGCGTTGTTATATCCAGAAAAGGTGAAAGCGATCGCACCCATCGCAGTTTCTGGCAGACATTCAGCTTGGTGTATCGGATTAAGTGAAGCCCAAAGACAGGCAATTTATGCCGATCCAAACTGGCAAGGAGGGAACTATACTCTGGATGCGCCACCAAACCAAGGACTAGCAGTAGCGCGGATGATGGCGATGTCTACTTACCGTTCTTGGGATAGTTTTTCAAATCGCTTCGGACGGCAGTATGATACATCTGAGCAGTTTGCTATAGCCAGTTACTTGCAGCATCAGGGTCAAAAGCTGACAGAAAGATTTGATGCCAATACTTACATTACCCTCACTCACACAATGGATCGCTACGATATTGCACGCGATCGCACCAGTCCTGATTTGTCAGATTATGAATCTATTCTGCAAAGCATCCAGCACCCGACTTTAGTTGTCGCAATTGATTCTGATATCCTCTATCCTCCAGTAGAACAACAAGAATTGGCAAATTTAATCCCTAATGCTCAACTTGTGTGGCTAAAGTCAACCCACGGACATGATGCATTTTTAATTGACATGGCTGCATTGAATGAACTGCTGATCTCTTTTCGGCAAAGTTTAGATTTCTCAGCCTCCTAACTCGATAATCTCATTTTGTAGTTTTGTAGGGTGTGTTATCGCGTCAGCGTAACGCACCGTCAGAGATTGTCGGTGAGTTAGGAATAAATTCCATAACGCACCCTATTAAATTAAAGCTTGTGTATTTGGAAAAAATTTATAGAGTGGCGACAGTCGCGGGAGTTGAGATTTTGCGACAGCGCCAACTAAAAGATAGTGTACCAGATTTGCGGTGGGTATCTGCGGAAAGCTTCCTACCTGGTTGTTGAGCGACTTGCCCTGAGCGTAGTCGTACCCTCCGGAGCGTCCCGTAGGGAAGGGAGTCGAAACATCTTTGTAAAAATTCATTTAATCAGCCCTAGTCAACAGAAGTGGCAAAATGTGGGTATTAAGATTAAAACAATTATCGGTAAGCACCACTCAATCTACAGGTTTTTTAGATAATGAAACAGAGATGGGCAAGCATATACAAATGCACTCAGCTACTTTGGAGTTTTTTGTTAGTGTTGGTAATTTGGAATCTACCCCAATACGCTCTAGCAGATGTCAACCCACAGGAGATAAATGCAATTATTCGCACACGGGATATTGCCCTGCAAGCCCTAAATACTCGCGATTTTACCAAAATACAGCCTTACTTGCACCCAAATTTCACAATCACAACAGTTGATAACCAGATTTTTAACACAGTTCCTGAATTTGAAAAGTACTGGAATCAGCAGTTTTCCAGTTCCATTAAAGATATCAAAATGCAACTCAAGGGAGATACTCTCAGAACATTTCTCACTCCAGAAATAGATATTGCCTCTGGAGAAGCGATCGCATCTTTCTCTTTCAAAGATGGTAAAGCGGCTGATATGGCATTGCGATGGACAGCAGTGCTGCAAAAACTCCAAGATAAATGGACGATTCAATCGCTACATTTCTCCTCCAATCTGCTGAATAACCCGGTGTTGAATGCTGCTCAACAATTGGGGCGGATTCTAGCAGTTGCAGCAGGGCTGGGCGGTTTCCTTCTGGGAGCAGTGACGATGCTATTATTACGTCGCAGGACTAAGCCACGAACCCAAAGGATATAACAAATAAAGTGGGAAGAAGCACCTATCAGCCCAGTAAAAATACTAGCTTTCATCGCCGTCTCAAAGCAACCATAGTAGTTTTATTAGTCTGGGGTGGCGTAAGTTTGCTGCACTGGCTACCAGAAACACAATGGTTGATGCTGGGATTAACGGCAATCCTGACTGTGCAAACATTACGGATGCTGTTAGCCAAACCAACCGTGGCGGTGATGGAGAGTGAGATTTATTTACCGCCAGTCTCGATTTTAGTTCCGGCTAAAAATGAAAGTTCAGTTTTGGCTAATCTAGTTTACAGCCTATGCCAATTGAATTATCCCAGCGATTCTCTAGATATCTGGGTTGTTGATGATGGTAGTACCGATGAAACTCCCCAGGTTTTGAGGGAATTACAAACTCAATTTCCATCTTTGCAAGTTCATCGACGGGAATCAAAAGGTGGTAAATCAGGGGCTTTGAATGCGGTGTTTCCCTTTACCCAAGGAGAGATTATCCTAGTCTGCGATGCGGATGCTCAGTTACCCGCTAATTTTCTCCAGGAAACAGTACCTCTGTTTCAGAAGCAAGCGATCGGTGCAGTGCAAGTGCGAAAAGCGATTTCTAATGCTAATACCAATTTTTTAACCCGTTGCCAGCAGATGGAAATGTGCTGTGATAGCTTTCTGCAAACCCATCGCATTGCTATTGGTGGAATGTCTGAACTGCGGGGTAATGGGATGTTAGTTCGTCGGGAATTGTTAGAAAAGTGTCAAGGTTGGAATGAGAACACTGTCACCGATGACTTGGATCTTTGCTTCAAACTCTATTTAGCAGGTGCAGAAATTGAGTTTGTTACAGTTCCATCAATTCAAGAAGAAGGTGTAACTACTTGGGAAAAACTTTGGTATCAACGCTGTCGTTGGGCTGAAGGTGGCTATCAGCGTTACCTAGATTATTTTCCTCAAATTCTTACTTTGGGTTGGGCGAAAGAAATTGATTTACTATTGTTTTTTCTATTGCAATTTCTTTTGCCAATTGGACTAATCCCAGACTTGCTTTGGACAATATTTTATAGCCATCATCCAGTTCTGTTTCCCCTCCAAACACTACTCAGCATAATCTTGACAATTGCCTTTATTGCTGGACTTTACCAATTTCAAAATTTACGAGGATGGTCTTTGCTTTGGGCAACAATTCAAGGCTCATTCTACATGGTGCATTGGATTCCTGTGATGATTGTATCAACTTTAAATATATGTGTGCAAAGGGAGCGATCGCGCTGGGTTAAAACTGAGCATAGTGGTGGAACGGCATAAAGAAAATGAAATATAGTGTTAAATTTATCGAATTGTCAGATAATTGGAGCAACTTGTAGGATTATTTTAGTTGAGCAGAGGGGCTTAAATGTCTAAAGTAGAAGGCTTTAGGGTAAGAAATTATAGAGTTCTTCGCGATATCACTTTGGGAAAGTTGTGGAACACACAGAATGCCAAGCCATTAACGTCAATGACAGCAGTCATCGGTAAAAACGGTGTGGGAAAAAGCACCATTTTCGACACTTTTGGATTTCTTGCAGACTGCTTGAAAAATGGAGTAGAGGAAGCGTGTGATTCTCGTGGACGTGGGGGCTTTGAGAGAATTCGTTCCCAAGGACAAGAGGGAAGTATTGAGTTTGATATTTATTATAAAGAGGATCATAATGCCCGGCCAATTACCTATGAGTTGGCAATAGATATTGACTCCTCTGGAAGACCTTATGTAAAGAGGGAAAGACTCAGACAACGAAGAAAAGGACAAAGCAAGGGACAACCTTTTTCTTTTCTAATACTCAATGAAGGTAGAGGAATTGCATGGAAAGGTGAACAAGAAGGCAAACAAGTTGAGGAAGAAAAAAGTGATTTTGATTTGTCAAAATTAATAGAAAAAATACAGAGAGGTGAAGGGGAAGAGGAAAGTAAGGAAACTGAGGTAGTTGAACTTGACGATAAGCGAAAACTGGGAATTGCAACTTTGGGTTCACTCAAACAACACCCAAGAATTTCTGTATTTCGTAGATTTATTGAAGGATGGTATTTAAGCTATTTTACTCCAGATGCTGCACGAAGCTTGCCTCTGGCTGGGCCACAAAAGCATTTGAATATTCATGGCGATAATCTGGGCAATGTAGTTCAGTTTATGGAGAGAGAACATCCTAAAAAGTTTCAATCCATACTTGAAAAAATATCTAGCAAAATTCCAGGTGTCAACAAGATTAGTACCGAAAGAAGTCCAGACGGAAGACTACTACTGCGTTTCAACGACAAGGGTTTTCAAGACCCATTTTATGCCCAAAATATGTCAGATGGAACACTTAAGGTATTCGCTTATCTCCTCTTGTTAGAAGATCCCTCACCACCACCATTTTTGTGTATTGAAGAACCAGAAAATGGACTTTATCATAAACTTTTAGAAACCCTAGCGCGAGAATTTCGGGAACACGCAACAGGTCAGAAAGGTGGATCACAAATATTTGTAACAACACATCAGCCATATTTTGTAGATGCCCTTGAACCTGACGAGGTTTGGGTCTTAGAAAAGGGTGAGGATGGATTTGCGAAAATTAAGCGAGCTAGTGAAGATCCTCTGATCAATAACCTTGTTTCTGAAGGTTTACCTCTTGGCGGACTTTGGTACAGTGACTATTTGGATGCAAGTTGAGTATATGCACTTTGAGATACTCGTTGAGGATATTTTCGGTAAAATTGCTCTTGAGATTCTTGTCCCCAAAATTATTAATACCGAACAACACACATTTAATATCCATCATTACAAAGGAATAGGGCGTATTCCTAAAAATCTAACATCTACTTCTGATCCCAAAAAACGAATTCTGCTCGACCAGTTACCACGACTTATTCAAGGCTACGGTAAAACATTATCTTATTTCCCTGCTGTCCTCATAATCATTTGCGATCTTGATGACCGATGCCTGAGTGCTTTTCGAAAAGAACTACTTGAACTCGTAAATTCTTGTAATCCTAAGCCAAAGACACAATTTTGTATTGCTATTGAGGAAGGAGAAGCATGGTACCTGGGTGATTTAGCAGCAGTGAAGGCAGCTTATCCGAGTGCAAAACAAGTAGTTCTAAATTCATACACCAACGATGAGATTTGTGGCACATGGGAGAAGTTAGCTGACGCAGTATATTCTGGTGGTTGCCAAAAGTTATCTAAACTTGCTTATCAAGTAATTGGTAAAGAGAAAGCAATTTGGGCTGAAAGGATATCTCCCCTTATGGACATTGGCAATAATCAATCACCAAGTTTCTGCTATTTTCGAGATCAGCTTCGACGTTTAAGTGGGGAATAGAGCAAACAAGGGCAACAAACAATTATGTTAGACTTGCTGATTCAAAACGGGTTAATTTTCGATGGCTTAGGCTCTCCACCTGTGCGCGGAGATATCGGCATTCAAAACGGACAGATTGTCACCCTTGCACCCTCATTAACTACCCCAGCGCGTGAAGTGGTTGATGCTTCTGGATTATGGGTGACACCTGGATTCATCGACATTCATACCCACTATGATTTAGAGTTAGAAATTGCACCAGGATTGAGCGAATCAGTTCGTCATGGTGTTACCAGCGTCGTTATTGGTAACTGTAGCTTGTCTGTTGCGATCGCAGAACCCCAAATCCTGGCTGATATTTTTCAGAGAGTAGAGACACTTTCCCATCGACTAATTGCAAAATGGCTGCAAAAGTCGGTTTCCTGGCAGACACCAGCAGAATATTTACAGCATTTGCAACAGTTACCCCTTGGCCCCAATGTTGCCCCAATGTTTGGACACAGTGCATTACGCGCTCATGTGATGGGATTAGAACGCAGCTTAACTGTTCAGCCGACAAAATTTGAACTAAATCTTATGCAGCGCATAGCCAGAGATGCAATAGATGCTGGCTTTATTGGCATTTCTATTGATATGTTTCCCTGGCATCGAATGAGTGGAAAATGGCAAGGCTGCACAATTCCTTCTCAACACGCCAAATTTAAAGAATATGCAATGTTGGCGGATTTATGTCGGCGGGGCGATCGCGTTTTTCAAGTCACACCCAATTTACAACGACTTGCTTCCTTTGTGGATATTCTGCGTATGGGTTCAGGGATTGGACAAAAACCACTGCGGCTAACAGTCCTCTCAGCCTTAGATGCCGTACACGATCGCAAACTATGGCGAATATTTTCCCCCCTACTTTTTATTTGGAATCGGCTTCTAAATGGTAATGTGCGCTTTCAAACCTTAACCGAACCCTTCACCATTTACTCTGATGGATCTGTGACTCCCTTATTTGAAGAATTCTCCACAGGCGCACAACTCAATGGCTGTCAGTCACGAAAGGAAAGACAACAACTATGGGCATCGGAAGTTTTTCGTCGTCAGTTTCGCCAAGAATGGCTCAGTAAATGGCGTAAATCATTCCATCGTCGATTAGATTTGATGGAAGTTATTCACTGTCCCGAAGCAAGTTGGCAAGGGTTAAGTTTTGCGGAAATTGCTCGTCAAAAGCAACAAGAACCAGTAGATTTATTTATCCACGCATTACAAAAATACGATACAGATTTACGCTGGGTGGCGACAGGAGCGAACGATCGCCTAAAACCCCGTTTAGCGATGATGCAGCATCCGCATATTTTGCCTGGTTTTACCGATGCTGGCGCTCATGTGCGTAACCTGGGCTACTATGATGGAGCTTTGTCTTTGCTCAAACAAGCAGTTGCAACGAAATTTCTTTCACCTGAAGCTGCGATTTGCCGCGTTACGGGAGAACCTGCCGGTTGGTTTCGTATTGATACGGGAGTTCTGAAAGTTGGTGCGAAAGCAGATATAGTTTTACTCGATCCCAATGCTTTAAATCAGCCAATTAGCCCGCAGGTGCAGATATCAGATCCCGTTTTAGATGGTGAACCTCGGATGGTTAAGCGTGGTTCGGATGAGATTATGCAAGCTGTTTATATTAATGGAGTTCGGGTTGTTTGTCGGGGTGAAGTGAGCGATCGCTTGGGGCGTGAAAAGTTGGGAAGTGTTTTGTTTCCTTGTTGAAGTATCTGACGCTGAGGCGCAAAGATAAGTTTAAGAGTTTAGCATTATGCTAAAAATATTAGTTCTGGTTCGATAATTAGGTTATAGTTCAATTGAACAAGAAAAAAGCCTAATCAAAACTTACCCGACAAAAACTTTTTCGAGGTATGTCAGTAAAAACAAAGCATAGGCAGACAGACAAATAACTTTCATGTTTACTTTTAGTTTCGATACAAAATGTCAGATTTAACAAGTATTGAAAAACTTAAGTTAGAAAAGCTGCTCGAAATGGGTGGTGGTTATGTACTAGATTTTTCAAACAGAACCTTTCATGAATTTATATTAGAAAGCTTGAACATCGATATATATGATGAAAAATATAATTATCAAAGTGGCTCAAAGGCAAATCGATTAAGAAAACTTTGGAAAGAAGAACCTAATCCTATAGTAGGACAGTTACTAGAAAAATTATTAGAATATTGGAGTACGAAGAACTTAATAGCTCATCAAATTGTTAGTTATGAAAATAAAAACTTGTTTGACGAATGTCAAAAAGTTGCTGAAAGATTAAAAGAAGGTATTGCAAGAAAATGTGACGAAGATTATTTAAAGAAAGAGGAATTTTCTTTGCTTCTCTCTAAGCTATTGTCAGAATTCGATAAGTTTGCAGGTCTAACAAATACGGAAGATAAAAAGAAACGAGGATTCTTGCTTGAAGATTTACTAAAACGTATTTTTTCTCTTTATGAGATCCCAACTCAAAAGAGCTTTAAGAGGAATGAAGGTGGTGAACAAATAGACGGTGCATTTAAGCTTGAAAGCTGGTACTACTTAGTTGAATGCAAATGGACTCAAAGCTTAACAGATATACGGCAACTTGATAGCCTTTATGGTAAAATTAGTCGATCAGGTAAGCAGACATTAGGCTTGTTTCTGTCAATTAATGGTTGGTCAAAAAATGTATGTCCATTACTAAAGCAGAATTACGATAAATCAATTATTTTGATGGATGGTTATGATTTACGATGTGTTCTTGTCGAACATAATCACTTGGATTTGAAGGATTTACTTTTGAAAAAGTTGGAGTGCTTAAATTTTGAAGGAGAACCGTTTTACGGTGCAGCACAATTATTGGAAAATAACCAATAGTTCTAAATTTGGTAAAAAGTGCGATCGCTGATTAGGAATGTTAGGCTTAATTTGGGATAAAAGTTAGTATCTCTTCAAGAGACTCTTGATCCAAAAGTGGGATCAAACTATCATAAATGCTATGCGTATTTTATCCCGCAGCACCCTGCAAAATTTCTGGGAATCTCATGCAGATGCTGAAGAAGCACTAAAGACTTGGTACTATGAAGCGTCTCACGCTGATTGGCAGAGTCCAGTTGATGTTAAAGCTGCTCATGGTAATGCCAGTATTATTGCTAACAACCGTGTCGTATTCAATATCAAAGGCAATACTTATCGGCTCATTGTCTCAATTCGTTATGATATCGGTATTGTTTTTATCCGGTTTATTGGCACTCGTATCGAGTATGACAAGATAGATGCAGAAACTATCTAAATAGAGGTTGATGTATGGAATTACGTCCAATTAGAACCCAAGCTGACTATCAGGAAGCTCTTCGAGAAATTGAGTTGCTGTTTGATGCCGTCCCTAATACACCTGAATGCGATCGATTAGATGTGCTGAGTACCTTAGTAGAAGCTTACGAAAAGGCACATTTTCCTATTGAAAAACCCGATCCGATCGAAGCAATTCAATACTACATGGATACCCGTGGCTGGTCTCGTCGTGATTTGGAATTATGTCTTGGCAGTCGAGCTAGGGTATCTGAGATACTATCTCGTAAACGCGCCTTGACCTTGGAGATGATTCGGAAGTTAAATCAAGAGTTAGGTATTCCGGCTGAGATTCTGATCCAGCCTTATGATTCAGTGCAAACCTCTGCTTAATAACGGTCAGAAAAAAGCGACGAAATATTAAACCGTGAAAAATTCCTCTATTTTTATGAATGTCAAACTTCAGACTGACAAAGACAAGTTACAGGAAAGCAATAGTATAAACATAAATAAGGAAACAGAAAAAGAGAAGGTTCTATGTTCTCATTGTCAGCGCACTGCTACGAATGGTATTAAGTGTAAAGGTATTTGTGTAGCTGATAATGACTATTAAAGTATATTTGAGTAAAATTAGTGATGCAGCGAGGTGAAAATTGGTAAGGTTTTGATATGAATTATAATCTTCGACAAAGTTTGAGAAATCGAATTAATAATCAAATTATAGATCATCCTTTTACAGACTATTGGGATATTTTTATTCTTAAACATCAACATTTAATTAATATTACTCTACACATTTTGGGAATATTCTTTTTTTACAGTTTACTTTTTTATACTTGGAAGTTGCAAAACTTTTGGTTACTCTTAGGCTTACCGTTAACTCAATTATTGGGATTAACTGGACATTTTTTATTTGAACGTAGCCATATTGATTTACAAGATGCTGTATTTTCTTGGCGGGCTTCTTACTGTTTAGGTAAAATGTTATTTAGAATTTTGACGGGTAAATATCGAGATGATATTCGCCAACGGCAAGAAATATTAAATAATTATCTATCAAAAAGTTATGCAAATATTCAATAATTGGAATGTAATTGCTAAGGGTTGGTATATTGCCTGTCCTAGTCATGAAATCCCTAAAAAAACAGCAAAATCTGTAGAAGTATGCGGTCAGAAAATTGCCCTTTTTAGAGGTGAAGATGGGCAAATACGAGCTTTAGATGCTTACTGCCCTCATTTGGGGACAGATTTAGGAATTGGGAAGGTTGATGGTAATTGTATTCGTTGTGCATTTCATCATTGGGCATTTGATGAAACAGGGATTTGTCAAAATATTCCCTGTCAATCAGAAATTCCTACTCAAGCTAAATTACAAGCTTATGCAACAGAAGAAAAGTATGGATTTATCTGGATTTATCCAGATGCTAAAGCACCAGAGGGAGTGGCTGATTTTGATGAATTGAAGGGAAAAGAAATTGTTGCACAAGCTGATATTGCATTTGAAAGAAGTTGTCATCACCATATTTGTATGATGAATGGGATTGATGCTCAACATTTAAAAACAATTCATCATTTAGACATCAAAATGGATTTGTCGCTACATCGCAGCGAATTAGGAACACAAATTGACTTTACAATGCGGGGACAATTCCCTCAAACTACTTGGAGAGAAAAGTTAGGTCAAAGATTTCTTGGTTCTACATATCAGTATTCAATGCGTTATGCTCATGGTTGCATCGGTTTGTTAACAATGATGAAGGATGTCAGGCTTTTTCCGCCACTGTTTATGATATATGCTTATACTCCAATTGCATCTGGAAGAACGAGAATTCAACCGATTTATGTAACTGAAAAACGTAAAGGTATTGTAGGATATTTGCTGAGTCAGTTTTTGCTATTCTGTACGCGCTTGGCTTACTATATGCTCAGGGATGAGGATGGTAAAATTTACGACAATATTCGCTTTAATCCGAAGTTGCTCCTTAGTATTGATCAGCCTTTAGCTGAATATATGGAGTATGTGAATCAGCTACAACCGTCTCGATGGTCAAAAAATAGGGGTGTAGAATAGTACATTGGGTTAGGGACAGCGTAACTTAACAAAAACTTTGGTAATCTTGGGTTTCTTAAATCTTTGTAGAGTGGGAAATGCCTACCAACCCTTACTGAGAAGGTGCAAGATGTGAATATGAGATTGTAGCGTAGATAACCATTTTGTAATCTGTCACATTACACCGTAAATTTACCAAATTGGTCGATAAAGTTTTAAATAAATACATCTAACCAATAGATTTTAGGTAATTTCCGAGTAATGAAGAGTTTGCTGATTCCTGTTCAAAAGTTGCAATCGAGCGATCGCATCGCCATGTATGCGTTGCTGCAAAATCACTTCCAAGGTATAACCTGGGATGGGTTTCAAATTGATCTAGAGCGCAAAAACTGGGTTTTGCTGTTGAGAGATGAGACATCCAACGCACTCAAAGGATTTTCAACTCTGATGTTATCCCAAACAACTTTTTTGGGAGAAAAAATTAGTGTGGTGTATTCCGGCGACACTATTGTTGATCCTAGTGCTTGGTCGAGTACAACACTACCACGTAGTTGGATTGCCGCCATCAATTTTCTGCGTAAACACTATGCAGAAAATAAACTTTACTGGCTGCTAATTTGCTCTGGTTTTCGTACTTATCGTTTTCTCCCTACTTTTTGGCAAGATTTCTATCCGCGTTATGATGTTACAACACCTGCCGATGTTACAAATCTGATGGTGAGTTTAGCACGGGAATACTATGGTAGTTTATATCAAGAAACAACTGGTATCGTCAATTTTCCGCATCCCCAAATTCTGTGTGAGGAGTTAATTGAAATCCCCACAGGAAGACAGACTAACCCCCACATCCAGTTTTTTGAAGAAAAAAATCCTGGCTATCGATTAGGGAATGAATTAGTTTGTTTAACTGAAATCAACTATGACAATCTCACTCGTGCTGGAAAACGGATGTGGGAGTCAGAATCATCATTAAAATTTGTGCAAGATTGTGTTCTCATTTAATTTTTATGGTATTTACAAACCCACAATCAAACTTTAATAATCCGACACAATTTATAGAGGGATGGTACTGGACATTACCATCCAAAAAATTAAAAATTGGCAAGGTAAAAGCTATAACTTTGCTAGGTAGAAATCTGGCAATTTATCGGGGAGTTAGTGGTCAGGTAGTAGCTATAGATGCTTATTGTCCACACATGGGCGCTCATTTAGCAGAAGGTAAGGTAGAAGGTGATGGAATTCGCTGCTTTTTTCATAATTGGAAGTATGACAGTCGCGGAATTTGTGTAGATGTTCCTTCTTTGGGAAAACCGCTACCTGTGTGTATTAAAACTTGGCATACGGCGGAAAAATACGGCATGATTTGGGTTTGGGTGGGGGAAGAAAAGCCAAGTTCGCTCCCTTTTGTACCAGAATTAGAACAGGCAGATTGTGATTATATATTGGGGACTCGATTTATCAAAAACTGCCATCCTAATGTCTTACTAATTAATGCAATTGATGCTCACCACTTCAATACAGTACACAATTTGCCTTTAAAGATTGTTTTTGATTCTCAAAACCTCAACCCCAATGCTATTACCTTCAGCAACACTACACGCGGAGGGGATGATTCTTGGTTAATTCGCCTGATTCGTCCTTTATACCACAAGGAAGTTACTTATAGTATGTGTTATTGGTATGGTAGCACTGGCACTGTGACGCTAGGCCCAGATTTCTTGCACTTTTACATTATATTTACGCTGCGAATGATCGAAGGTGGGAAAACTGAAGGGCAAACAATTCTTGTCACTCCAAAACGTCCGGGATTTTGGGGATGGGTTTTAAATCGTGGTTTGTTATGGTTAACTCAGCAAGTTGGTAATTACTTTGCCAAAGGGGATACACAGGTATTTCAGACAATTCAGTTTGATTTAAAGACTCCTACTAAAGCAGATCAATCTATTCTGGAATTTATTCAGCACGTTAATCAACAAAAAGCTTTAAGCTGGGGGAAGTGGGAAACTGTTAATTATCCAGATATTCAAACCTTATCAATACCTAATACTAATTCGCTATGAAGATACAGTTAATTATTAAACGAACTGCCAAGTACGCCAAGAGAGAGAAGGAGTAATTATTTAAGTGCAAACTCATGGAAAATTGGTATAACCCTGAATTTACATTCATTAGACGGAAAAAATGGATTTAAAATATAACATTGTCGGTTTTAACCTACCGCATACAGATAATGATGACCGTTTGCGACGGATATTAACAGCAGCACTACCCAATCAAAATAATTTTGCTTCTTACGCAGGATTAAATTATTGGGGCGCTGAATTTTTTCACTTACATCAAGTCAAAATTTTTCAACAATCTAATATTAATGAACAATCTGCTATTCTGGAACTTGCCAACCGCACCCTGTTAGAAGAATCATATTTTATTGAGAAAGCAGGCGTTGGCTACATGGCAAAAATGATACTGTTAGCAGAAACAGTTGAAGAACGAATGCTTTATGCATTGTTTACGGCTGATGAAGCTACCCACCTTCACCAAATTAGCCATTTTTTACCAGAAATGGAAGTAACTAGCGCGGACGATCCGTTTTTGCGCTTACTATCAGAAGTGGTTGAAAGTGCGGATAAAACACTTTTGTTATTTGTGCTGCAAGTCGTTTTAGAAGGATGGGGTTTAAGCCATTATCGGCGTTTAGCGAAAGAATGTCGCTATCCAGTTTTAGCAGAACTTTTTTCCAGTTTTTTACAATCTGAATCCCGCCATCACGCCACGGGAACCACCTTGTTTAATCAAATTACTGTTTCAGCATTCAGTCAAACAACAATTCTTGATGTATTGGCACAATTTTTGTTTATGGTACAGGTGGGGCCACAAAGCTTACTCGCAGCAATCGAACAAGTGAAAGGACATCTGACGCGATCGCAAAAAATCCAAATCTTAGAAGAACTAGATACAGAGACTCATAGCGGAACGCGATTACAGATATTGCGATCGCTCATGGGGGGAAAATCAGCCCAGTCTATCCTGCAAAATTTAGAAGAACGCGGAGCCTTTGAACCACTCCCCGCCCATCAATGTGTGTAATAAATATCAATCTTATCTCTGCGTCAAATAAAAACGGATATGGAAAAAACTATTCATCGCAAATTACAAATTAACCACACCCGCAACAAACAGCAAGATCATACTGCTTTAATGGATGAAGCAGTTACCAATTTTCGCTATGAGGATTGTCAAAACGAGTATTGGAACCCAGAGGAATTTTCTCTGCTATATGGTACACCTTTATGGGAACAGTCCAGCCAACATCAACGTATAATTTTGAACCAACTTTACTGGGTAGCTTACTACTCACAAATTGTTTCTGCGGAAATTGCAACTATCTTTTTCAATCAAACCAGTGCAGCCGGACTTTACGCCCAAGAGGATTTTCGCTTAATCTGCGATACATTAGATTTGGAATCCGCCCAAGAGCGATCGCACATTAACGCCTTCCGCACAATTGCCAAACAGGTTGAACAAGCGTTATTTGGGGAACTGATCTTTACCTATCCCATGCGCGGCCCCTTTACAGAAACGATGGTTTATGCTGACACCAATGCCCTAAAAACTTGGTGGAAAAAAATTCAACTTCAATACTTTGGGCTGATTTCTGCAAATAATACTTTTTTGGCTTGTCAATATTTTACAGTCCGGGGAGTGCGGACGCTAAACGGCAAGTTAGTACAGCACAAACTCAGCAATTATTATCAAAAACATCCCCATCCTGAAGCTGCTCCAATTCCTGCTAAAGTCTCCTATTATCACTTCATGGATGAAAGTTTTCACTTCAATAGTTCGACAATTATATCTCACGATGTTATCACTTGCCTTAAGCCACCGACTGCTTTTGAGCGATTGGTTGCTAATTTAGGATTGCTGGGATGTCAGCGCGATCATTTTCATTTTTCGGCTGCGATTAACGGGATTTTCTGGTACGATCCGGCGCTATATGGCAAGATTTATCGGGTGTTGCGATCGCCCATTTTTGAGATGAGTGACAAGGATGCTAAAGAAATGATGCGGTGTTGTTTTACGGAGGAGTCGGAAGGATTGCAGCGCAGTTTTTCAACTCATCAGGAGGCGATGAAATCTTATCAGGTTTATGTTGAAAAACTCGATTATCTTTGGCAACGTAATCGGGATATGTCGCTGATGGCGACTAATTCAATTTCTCGATATTTGGCAACTCAAAAAAAGGCTTTTCAAGGTTTTGAACACCAAAAGGATTTGTTTTTATCTCACGCAGAGACGCAGAGGCGCAGAGAGGAATGGAAGAGTGTTGTTTAGGTAAAATTATTGCGTATTATGGCTAAATTATGTAAGATATCGTTTCCGGGAAGTAATTTTGTTACTATCGCTCTGGAATGTCATCAAAGTTTGTCTGAACATCTCACGATTCAGAATTCACCTGTTTTATTTGGTTGTCGGACTGGTATTTGTGGTACTTGTTTGGTTGAGGTTATTGGTGATATTCCTCCTCCCCAACCTGATGAACAGGAAATGTTGGAGACATTAGCAGCTAATTATCCTCATGCACGGTTAGCGTGTCAAGTTAATATTACAGGTAATGTTGAAATTCGGAAGATGGAAGGATGAATTAGTTAAACTCAGTTTAGAGACTTAGTTTAATAAAATCATGGAAACTGTAAAAGTTACTTTGCAAAAGTTACTTTATTATTTCTTCCAAAATTTCTACAGCTTTTTTTACATTCTTATACCAAGTCGATACATTATTGTAGCTCATACCGACACTTTTACCATGAGCTATTTTGTGACGATTAATAACCACGCTATCTATAGAGTTTTTTATTTCATCAATAATTTTACTCTCAGCTTGAATTTTGTTAGTGAATTCGCTTTCCCAAATAGGGCTAAATTTGCCTAATATTTCTGTAATTCTACTTGTTTTACAGTTTGTTATATCTTGTATCTGTTTTGTAACAAATTTTTGAATGTTTGGTGAAGCTTTATTTTCACAATATTTTTCTAATAAAACTCTCAAAGATTCTTCAATGAATCCTGATATCAAGATACATAGATACTTTGACCATTCACCTTGAATCTCTGGTTCTGTGAAAGAAGCAAATTTTTTAAAGAGATTATCTATTTTTTGACGATGAGCTAATATAGATTGATTCATAACTGCGTATTTCTATAAAGCTCTTCAACATACTCCAGCCTCGTAATTAGATTTTTTTTACTTGTGGTAGAGGGTTGAGCAAATGACCAAAAATGCTTGTCATTAATCAGCAATTCATAAAACTTTTTAAATTTTGAACATTCCAAACCTTTATCCAACTCTTGAGCAGTTATAATCATCACGCTATCAAAAAGAATTTGGAATTTTTTTTTCTCATAAAAAACTTTAGAGCCTATACAATTTTTAAGAAAATATATTGTATTTAAAAATATATTTTTTATCTCAGTTTCGGTAATTATATCCAAATCTTTGTTTTTTAACATAAATTGATTGAGAAAATTGGTCATATTGCCTGAATAATTTTCTCCATCAAAATATAGAGATAAAAATCTTAATATATGTTCTTGTTCATCCGCCCGAATATCATCCTTTCTATAAAGCTCTTTCCAGGTTTCATTTTTTGATAAATCTTGAAGCAATTCACTAAAAGAACCATGATAGAGAGCATTCCGAATCTCCTGTGGTTTTAAGGCAGTTCCAGTAGTATTAAGTCGTTCAAATAGATAAAAAATTCCACGTGGATCATAATTTTCAGATATGATTATGCAGTGGATTATTGCATTATTAAGGTCACGACGCTCCGATAGAGGTAATGTGGAATAAGTTAAGCCTTCTAACTGTGTGATGACACCTTTAAGCTTAAATACTTTCCCATTTGGAAAAGATTCTTGAAAGAAATACTGCAAAGTTTTCAGCCGTTGCTGTCCATCTATAACAAGATATTTTTTGGAAAATTTATCTTTAGCGAGAAAGAGTGCAGGGCTAGGAAGGCCAAGTAGCAAGGTTTCAATAAAGCGTGATGCTTCTTCTTCTTCCCAAACATACTTTCTCTGAAACCCTGGAATAATAAATTCTTCTTCTTCCAGACGTTTCACTAATGTATCCACAGGAAAGTCAGCACCGTAATACTCTACTTCAAGCCTTGGACTTTCGGTTGTTTCAATATCGTAGTTCATAAGTTATTTATACATTTATGCTAAGTAGATTAGTGCCTTGGTTGCACATACTCTTAGATCGTAGCTTACCTGCGAGTTTATAAGCTGTTTTCATTTAAGATTCCCTGGACATCATACTACAAGGTAAAACCATCTAACTTGACCTAAAACAAGTTTTCAGCAACCAACAAAGAATGAGCTTTTGCTTAAGATATAGCCATAATTTAAATATAATCGCTCTCTCCCACCCATCATGCAATTTGCAGACTTCTGGTATATTGTCGCACTCAGCAACCAACTATAACCTAACAAGGTATTGGCGCGATCGCTATTAGGAAAATGGTTAGCGATATTTCGCGGTGAAGATGGACAACCCGTAGCTTTGCGCGTAGGCGTAGCTCGTCGTAGACATCGCTTCATTTACTCACTACCTATATTTTCTAACTCCCCTGGTGCAATTACTAAAATTCCCGCGCTGACAAATCCAGACGCATCACGGCTTACGATCGCATCAACCCCATGTCTTATTCCACAAGCACACTGCACCGCGTCCTCAAAATCTTGAAAATTAAGTGCGATTGCTTGTTCCAAAATTCCTCTATCGACTGCACAAATATTTAAATCTGTCAGAATTTGTGCAATTGCATCTTGAGCAGCAATCGCACCCGCTGCTTTGCGGACAATGTAATAGATGTTAGTAATCGTTGTTGCTGCAATAAATCCCTCGATTTCACCAGCATCAATTTTTGCAAACAGTTTTGCCGCATCCTCTACAAAAGGTTCTCGCTCTTGTAAAAAATCAAGCACAACATTTGTATCAATTAAAATTCGCATTATTTATATTTTTCAGTCAGATAGTTAATATAATCTACTTCAACATCTTCACTTGATATTTCTGTACCTTTTGCAATTCCTCGTAGTCGGGATAAGTTACCCTTTTTCAATTCAGAACTAGTTTCTTGCTGTAGCGACTCCAAAAGGATCTGCACTAGTGTCCAACGATCGCTAATTGGTAACTCTAATACCTGCTTTTGTAATTGTTCTAATGTCATAATCATTTTCCCATCTCAGGCTATCTCACTTTTAATTGTAAATTAGCTCTTTTCGGAATTCGATAGATACAGCAATGCAGTTCTAGCCAAGACATTGGCATAATTTAAATACGATCGCTCCCAACCACCATGCAATTTGCAGATTTCTGGTACATTGTCGCACTCAGCGAACAGTTACAACCTAACCAAGTATTATCACGTACCATTTTAGGAGAATGGTTAGCGATATTTCGCGGTGAAGATGGACAACCCGTAGCTTTGCGCGATCGCTGTTTACACCGCAATAGCCGTCTATCATCAGGTAAAATCTGTAACGGTGCTTTACAATGTCCCTATCATGGTTGGGTATATGACGCGGTTGGAAACGTTATTGCTGTTCCAGCCGAAGGAGATGATTTCAAACCTTCCCCGCAGCGTCGAGCCAAGGGTTACGCTACCAAAGAACAGGATGGCTATGTTTATGTGCGGTTAGCCGATACATCAAGCGTTGATTTTGAACCCTTTTCTATGCCTCACTACGGACAAACAGGATGGGAGACGGTGCGGGTAATTAACCGTTTTGCTAACAATGTTACTAATTGTGCGGAGAACTTTATTGATATACCCCATACGGCTTTTGTTCATCCTGGGGTTTTCCGTACTTCCCGCCAACAAAAGTTAGAGATGACTGTAGAGCGCTGTAATGGTTCGGTTTTGGTGGAGTATCGCAATGAAAACAGTAATTTGGGATGGTATAGCCGTTTTCTGAATTTACAGAATGCAGAGATTAAACATAGCGATCGCTTTTATATGCCAAATATTACCTCTGTAGAGTATAAGATGGCACATAATCGCCATTTGTTCATTACCAGTCAATCTATTCCAGAAACCGATAATTCAACTCTGGTTTACACCGATGTCACCTATAACTACGGTATTTGGAATAAGTTAGCGCGTCCCTTTGTGCGGTGGACTGCTCAACACATTATCCGCCAAGACGTGGAAATTTTGGGTATTCAGGGGGAAGCGATCGCTAAATACGGGACACAATTTTATAATACGCCTGCGGACACAATTCATATATTTGTAGAGTCAATTATGGCAGCTATATCTCGTGGAGAAGATCCGCGTTTATTGCCAAACCAATCGGTAAAAGTTACATTTTGGGTTTGAAAATAATTTGTAATTACCCCCCTTGTATTCGTAATTACCCCCCTTAATCCCCCTTTGTAAAGGGAGGAGATCGGAAAATCCAGTTCCCTCCCCTTTATAAGGG
>JADEXV010000108.1 GCA_015206945.1 Nostocales cyanobacterium LEGE 12452
CCAATGACTAATGACCAATGACTAATGACTTTTTCGTTGTATATGCACGCACGACATTTTTAATTATTTTAAGACCGACTTCTCCACCTAGAGTCATGATTGATTCTGGATGAAACTGAACGGCGGCGATGGGAAGTGTCTGATGTTCAATGCCCATAATTACGTCGTCATCAGAAATCGCTGTTACTTTGAGTTCTTTTGGCAAACGTTGCGGTAGGGCAAACAATGAGTGATATCTACCCACTGCAAAGGATTCGGGTAAGTTTTTAAAGGTAACAGAATTGGAATCGGTGACGAAAATTCGTGAGGATTTACCATGTTGAGGATAGTTGAGAACTCCCAATTCGCCATCAAAAGCTTCAACGATGCCTTGCAATCCTAGACAAACTCCGAAAATCGGAATTTGGCGATGCAGAAGGGCGCCGACAGTTTCGGAAACTCCAAAGTCACTTGGTCTACCAGGGCCAGGAGATAATACAACTAAGTCAGGGCGTTCTGTATCGAATAGCGATTCTGAGAAACCATGACGCAACGTGGTGACGCTTGCACCAGTTTGGCGAATGTAATTGGCTAGGGTATGAACAAATGAGTCTTCGTAGTCTATTAGTAAGATGCGTTTGCCATCTGACGCATTTGGGAGGATTTTAGTTGATTTTATAGAACTGGATTCATCAATTTTCTGACTGGTTTGCTTTACACGGCGAATTGTCTCAAATAAAGCAGCAGCTTTGGTAATTGTTTCTTGTTCTTCTGCTTGGGGTATGGAGTCATAAAGGACAGTAGCCCCAACTCGCACTTCGGCGATGCAGTCTTTTAATCGAATTGTCCGCAGAATTAAGCCAGTATTTAAATTACCGTTGAAATTTAAATAGCCGACTGCTCCACCATACCAACGTCGGGCGCTCTTTTCGTGCCGCTCAATAAAATCTATTGCTGCCCTTTTGGGTGCGCCGGTGACTGTAACTGCCCATGTATGCGAAAGAAAGGCATCTAAAGCATCAAATTGCGATCGCAGTGTCCCCTCAACATGATCTACTGTATGTATAAGGTGGCTATATAATTCAATCTGACGACGACCAATGACTCGTACTGAACCAGGTTCGCAAATTCGGGATTTGTCATTGCGATCGACATCAGTACACATGGTCAACTCAGCTTCATCTTTATGAGAGTTGAGTAACTGACGAATTTGCACAGCATCGTCAAGAGCATCTTGTCCCCGGCTAATAGTGCCACTAATGGGACAAGTTTCTACCCGCCTACCTTCAACCCGCACAAACATTTCTGGAGATGCACCAATCAGATATTCGCCACCTAAATTAAAAATAAACCCATAAGGACTAGGATTTATTTCCTTTAAGGTGTTAAATAGTTTGCTGGGTTCCTCTTCATAGCCTTCAAAAAAGTTTTGA
Organism: Nostocales cyanobacterium LEGE 12452; assembly: GCA_015206945.1. Taxonomy (GTDB): domain Bacteria; phylum Cyanobacteriota; class Cyanobacteriia; order Cyanobacteriales; family Nostocaceae; genus Nostoc. The sequence goes on from JADEXV010000108.1 coordinate 1,413, forward strand.
CTAGGAACAACTTCAAACAAATCGCCTCTGCGGAAATAATCGAGTGCAACCTCAACTTTTTTCGCATATTCGCCTACTTTATGGTCAGCAGTTTGATTTGGTAGAAGATGTTTGCCGCGATAATCTACAGACTCACCTGTTCTAGGAAGATTTTTGGTGTTGCCGTGCGCTGTTTTAAAATCATATTGTAAACGAAATGCACGTTGCTGATAATAGTCAACAACAATCAATTCATCTGGCAAATAAAGCACTAAATCGCGCTGATCTGTAGGACGTTCTAGATGTTGAGTAATTGGTTCAAACTGGAAAACTAAGTCATAACCAAACGCACCATACAAGCCTAAATGCTCGTCTTCTTGACTAGAGAAAGTATATAGAATTTCGCGAACAACTGTAAATGATGAAGGCTGTTTGCTACGTTCCTCTTCAGTAAATAATTTTTCGGAAGCTTTAATAAAGCCTACAATACAGTTATCTTCTTGGGTGACGTTCTCAAGTTGTTCTGACTGGGATAGTCTCTCTAAAAGGAATGGCAAAAGTACTTGACCGCGTTCATTCAACGCTATCAAAGTGAAAGCATTATCCTGTGTAGTCAACTCTAATGGTGGATTGACAAATCCGATCGCCCATCTTTTGTATCTGCCAGGATATTCGTAGCTACTCCTTAGCAACCCTCCGCGCTGAGAATTTAAATGGAACAGAATGTCATCGAGGGCAGTGCCCATCTTAACTTCGGTGATGGAGCGAGAAACACTTACACCACCAAGGGTTTTGTAAGAACGTGAATCAAAAACCATGAGTAATTTCTCTAGAATATTTGTTAGTCAATAATTAAGCAACAACCATTAATCATTATTAGTATTTATTTGCAAACCTAGAAAAGACTTAGATAATTTTTTATCGATCTAAGTCAACATATTCTTTTTAAAAGATGTAATCAAAAAGTTTTTGCTTCTTATTTAAGAATACTCGATATCAACCAGATAATACATTGACTAATTTTTCGATTGTGTGTCATTTTATTCGCTTTTTATACTGCTTTTATAGGACATTTTCCAATTACACCATTTAATAAAATCTGCCTCCCCCAAAAGTAGTAAATCGTCTCAAAAACCCAATACAGTTCAGTTAAGTATTTCTTCTTTATCTTTGCGTCCTTCTCTGACGAGACGCTGCGCGTAGCTTGCTTCTCCGTAGGAGTTATGCGGTTCGTTAAAGAAATTGAATTTGACAAAGAGATATCCGCTCAATAAATCGAAGTAGTACAAAAAATAAAAAGTAGACAGTCTCTAGATTCTCAGACCAAAGAAGTTTATTCCGGTGCAAGATTAAGAAGGTAAAATTTTTCTGTATACTATAGAACTCCTACTTGAGGAGTTTTGAACAGAAGTATGAGAAAATACTGCCGGGTGTAGAAGTTTAACTGAAGTTTCAGTTTAATAACTAGTTAAGCCGAGTGGTGTTGCGGGTGCTTGCTTTTCTTCGCTGTTGTAATCCGTAGTTGTAAAACATCATGAAAAAATATTTCTCATCTCCTCGATTGCTTAAAAAGATTGTTAGTTTGAGTAGCATCTTTTTTACAGTAACCTCTTTGAGCTTTTTAAATGCTTCAGTTGCTAACTCTCAAAGCACAATCGGATTTTATAAGCAGCAAAACCGTCCAGAAGTCTATCTGATCTATCAAAGAGGCTTTTACTGCCGCGTTCAGAATGAAGACCAAATGAACGCTTTTGGTGGATTTAGATTGGTTTCCACTCGAAACTTGTTGAATTTCTCTGGCAGGTTTACTGGTGATTGTGGATGGCCTAATGGCTTTTTTAAACTCTCTAACCGACCAGCAGTGTATCGAATGTTTGGAACCGGTTTTAACGTAGTCCCCACTGGTTCTCCTTTTTTCAGCTTGAATCTCGGTAATAGCTATTGTCGCGTTCGCGATGAAGCTCAAATGAATGCATATGGAGGGTTTGGTGTAGTCAATTTTGTATCACCAAGTTCAGATTTAGGAAGGGGAAGAAGGTTTAGAGGAGTATGTCCCAACCCATAATTTTCAAGTAACCGCTCAATAAATCGGGGCGAACTACCAGTTAAGGAACGAGTTTACGCCATTTGAGCCTTGTCACTGAGCGATTTACCCTGGATTATTGAGCGGTTACGAGTTTTAGCCTTAACTGAACTGTATTGTCATAAAACCTCTGCGTTCTTACTCTACGGGACGCTCCGCGAACGGCAAGCCGCAGAGCGTCTACCTCTGCGTTTAAAATTCCCCCCTCAATTCCCGCAACAGCGATATTGCTTGCCTATATAACAACAAATTCACCTCATGAACCTCAATCCTTTTTCCAATCCCTTTTAACAGCGTTAAAGTCAACTCTCCCCCCAAATGTTCGCGGAATTCAGTCAAACCCCGAAACAAACAATTAGGATCTTCTAATTGTGATAACTTATCAGCCAGTTCTGGCACATACAACGTGAAACCCAATGCCGATAAAGTATTTAATATCCGTTGCCACTCCGAACAATCCAGTAATCCTGCCAAATAAGAATAAGTGCTATCCAAAGCAATACCGATCGCAACTGCTTCACCATGACGCAAGCGATAATCTGTCAAATGCTCCAGTTTGTGAGCCGCCCAATGTCCAAAATCCAGGGGACGAGACGAACCCATTTCAAAAGGATCGCCGCCATTGGCAATATGTTCTAAATGCAACTGAGCGCAACGATAGATAACCTGTTGCATAGCATCCATATCTCGCCGCCTCAGAGCTGCGGTGTGAGAGTGGATAAAATCAAAAAAGCTGGCATCCTTAATCAGCGCCACTTTGACAGCTTCTGCAATTCCAGAACGCCAATCGCGATCATCCAGTGTTGTCAAGAACGCAGAGTCATTTATAACTGCATAAGGTGGCGCAAATGTACCGAGAAAGTTTTTTTTACCAAAGGCATTGATGCCGTTTTTGACACCAACCCCAGAATCATTTTGCGCTAACACCGTTGTTGGAACCCGAATTAGACGAATTCCCCGGTGAGCAGTTGCGGCTGCATATCCTACTAAATCTAATACCGCCCCACCCCCGATCGCTAATATGTAAGAGTGGCGACATAATCCGGCGGCTTCAATCTGTTGCTGGATTTCCTCTACTAAAGTGCGATCGTTTTTGGCAGCTTCTCCTCCCGAAATTATCATCGGTTCAGCTGCGATCGCTAGTACCTCTGCATAAAACTTGGTATACGCGACTAATTGCTTCACCAATTCAGGTTGATACTTTAATATTCCTGCGTCTACCACTGCAAATATTTTCTTCGGCTTTGTCTCCTCATCCGCACCAATCACTTGGGCTAAGGTAGGATTTTTTAACTCAAATAAATTTTGGGTGAAGTAAACTTCGTAGTTAAAAGTAACCGAAACGCGTTGATGAATTAATCTACTTTTTTGCTTGATGTCAACTATCATATTTTTGCAGGTATATCTAAAAGTGCAGCACGATTCAAAGTTTCCAGGAATACCTCTACCGAGTGAGAACCATTTACCTTAACCTTGTCATTGATAACGAAGAACGGGACGCTGTTGATGCCATTTAACTGAGCAAATGTTGATTCAGCAATAACTGCATCACTCACCGCGCGATCGTTTAATTGCAACTTTAATTCGCTAGCATTCATCTGATACGCTGTACCGATGGCAACAATAACGTCAAAATTTCCAATATTCAAACCGTCTTCAAAGTAAGCTTGATAAATAGCTTCGACAACATCGTTTTTTACGTTTGCGGGTGCAAGAGCAATCAGTTGATGAGAAAGCTTAGTATTGACAGCCAAACGGATTTTGTCAAAATCTAGCTTAACTCTAGCCGCCTCACCTGCGCGTTGCGTACTATCAAATATCTGTTGTATTTCTTCCGCTTTCATCCCTTTTATATTTTGCATAAAGCTGCGGAATTCGTATCCCTCTACCGGAACAGTATTATCCAAAAGAAAAGGATGCCAGCGGATATGTACTTCTTGTTCTTGCTGTTGTGCCAGTGCATCAAACAGATGTTTTTTCCCAATTCTGCACCAAGGACAAACGGTATCGTGAAAAATGTCTATCAGCATATTTATATTTATTTAAATGCTAATATTTGTGTGCAGCTTGGGTTGAAAATCTCGTTGAATAGCAATTGTATTTAAAGGCTGCATAAAACTGTTGATTTTCTCTTCAAAAAAGCTTTGAGCTTTTTCAAATTCTTGAATTAATGCATCTCTGTCTTTCATCGCTACTAGTTTTGCTAAACGACTGTAAGTATCGGCTAAAAAACTAATCGCATCACATCTTTCTTCTGTAGCAAGCATAATATCCACACATAAGTGAGGGTTTTGGGAAAACAAACGTTTAACAATGTCAATTTCTTGACGGTAGTTAGGGGTTGACATTGTTAGACTTTGCTGTACATCGATTTTTGCTTGTGCTAAGAAAACACCAAGACTAAATCTACAGAAATGTTGCGTTGCTTGAACAATCACCATCATTTGATCGTGTTCTTCAGGCGTACAAACAATTAACTCTCCACCTTGACTTTTAATAAAGTCTAATAACCACTGAAATGAATCATTCTTTCGACCCGGACACACTACTACTTTTTGCCCAAAAAACGATTTGATATTTGGTCCAAACATTGGATGTAAACCCATGACTGGGCCGGAATGATGTTCGAGCATTGCTTGAGTTGGCTGTGTTTTAATACTCGTAATGTCACACAAAGCGGTAGTTGGGGCGAGGTATTTAGCTGCACGCTTGATAACATCAACTGTATGTTCAATAGGAACGCTGACTAAAACTAGTTCTGTCTGACTTAATAGTTGCTCTGCGTATTCCCAATCTTCGTATTCGAGGACGCTAACATTATTACCTACTAGCGAAAGTTGCTCTTTAAATAATTTTCCCATCCTGCCGCGTCCACCGATGATGGTAATTTGTCGGGGACTGACATGATTTGTTGCATATCTAGGAATTAGAGTAGTATGGCAACTATTTAGCACACCTGCCCAAACAGACTCAGGAATGCCAGCTTCAGCGAGTAGGGGAGCGACATCAGCCAGTTGCTCATCTAGAGAAGGTTGTTCTGATGCTGCTAATAATGATATGCGATCGCTCAATAAGGCAATCAATCTTTGGTCAGTTTTTTTCAGTCGATCTGAATCAGAGGATTTCAAAGGCATTTTTCCTGTCCCCAATTTTCAAATATCAACAAGTGATTCTTTAGAACTTAATTCGGGCAAGATATCCAAAGTTGTTGCTCCTTTGGCGATCGCATCATAAAATAACTCTTCATACCGATCTAGCGCTTGCTCAAAAGAATACTTTTCTACGGCAAATTCTCTCCCTTTGCGCCCTAATTGTGCTGCTAATTCCGGCTGATTATATAAATCTAATACCGCAGCGGCCAAAGCATCTGCTGACTCAGGCTCAACGATAACGCCGCCGCCGCTTTCTTTGATAGCTTTAGCAGCAGTACCAGTGGCGGGAACTGAGCCGACAATTGGGCTACCACTGGCTAACAACAGTGGTATTTTAGAAGGCATATTGAAGGAAATCACATTGCTTTTTTGCACAATCAACCCGACATCTGCGGCTGCCAACATTTGCGGTAGTTTTTCTCGTGGTTGCAATGGTAGCAGCAAAACATTATCTGCCCCACAAGCAAGACAATGTTTTTGTAACCTTTCCAGAGCTTGAGATTCGCCTGCTACCACAAAGACAATATCATTAATATGACGCAAGCCAGCTGCTGCTTCTATTACTGTCTCTAAACCTTGGGTGAGAGCAATATTACCTGAATAAAGTACAACAAATTTACCATCTAGTTGATGGGAAGCTCTCCAGGAGTTATTCTCCTTCGGTAAAGGGCGGATAAAATTTAGATTTACCCAATTTGGAATGCAGGCAATTTTATTAACAGGTACACCTTTATTTATTAAATTATCTACAAAACCATCGGCAATCACGCTAATGCTATGTGCAGTTCGGTAGGCAAATTTTTCTAAAGCTTCCAGAGCTTGAATCATCAACTTATTTTTAATTAGCCCAACACGCACAGCAGCTTCCGGGAGGATATCTTGCACATTCAGCACTACTGGACAGTTGTATAGCCAAGCTATTAAGGTTGCAGGTAAGCAAACGAGTAACGGTGGCACTGTTAAGAGAATTAAATCAGGTCGCTCACCCTTGAGAGCTTGTGGCAAACTTGTAAAGACAAAGCTCAACTCTAGCAGTAGCCGATCTATAAGGTTAGGTTTAGACTTAATCCGCAGGTAACTACGCTGAATTTTGACACCATTTTTCTCTTCAGTAACGTATAACTTACCCCGATAGCGATCGTAAATCTGACGCTGAGGATAGTTAGGCATACCTGTGATTACCCGCACTTGGTGCCCTCGCTTCACCAGCCCTTCTGCTAGTTCAGTCATTAAAGGTGCAATACCAATTGGCTCTGGATGATAGTTGTATGAATAAATCAGAATGTGCATTAACCGTTAATGTCCTAAAAGCACCTTGATAATGTTGGCTTTATTTAGTGTTATCCAGTTTTTATCTCCCTTATTCCAGATTTATGACCTGAAATTTTCGTAAGGTGTGTTACCCAAGGGCATAACGCACCCCACGAAACAGAAGTTTTAGATTTTGTTTAATCTACTTCAGCCTCTGAATTTGGATTTGGTCACTTTACTGCTACTCAATCATGAGAACTCAGCACTGTTTTTGTAGTTCTTTCTCTAAACCGAAGACTGGCTTTTGTTGTCCACGTTTCCGCAATGTGACGGTAGCAGCCCCAAGTCCAAGCAATACAAAACCCAATGCTGAACTAGGTTCCGGTACTTGCCTTCTGCCTTCTACGTTTAGCACTTGGACGCGACCTTGGAAGAAATCGCCCACATAAAGCTTGCCATCTTTATAGCTTGTACCACCCGTCCAGTTAAATCTGCCGGGAGTGAGGTCAAGGGGATTGCCAAAAGGAGGGCCAGTTAATGCTGGAGGCGGTACAGGATTACCTGATGCATCGCGGGCATTTTCACCGAAGGAAGTCAAGAACTTACCGTTTTTATCAAATACCTGAACGCGGCTGTTGATAGAATCAGCTACATAAACATTCTCTTGCTCGTCCACTTCGATGCCAATTGGCTGAAGAAGCTGTCCAGGCCCGCTACCTGCTGAACCAAATGCCAATAGAGATTTACCATTTGGATCAAGTACTTGAACGCGGTTGTTATACTGGTCAGCTACAAAGATATTTCCACTAACTGGAGAAATCCTTACACCTGCTACACCTTGGAATTGTCCAGGTGCAGTGCCATTGGTGCCACCAATGACACCAATTTGCTGTCCGTCAGGTGTGAATTTAAGGATTCTTTCGCCGTTAAAATCACCTACGTAAACGTTGCCAGTTTTGTCAAATGTTACACCAGATGGTCCAAAGAAAAACCTACCTGGTACGAGAGGGGTAAATTCTCCATTTGCAAAGGATCTAATAAAGTTACCCTGAGAATCGAATTGATTGATGCGGTTGTTGTAAACATCACCTGCATACAAATCCCCTGTTACGGGATTAAAGTCTACAGTTGTTGGTTCGTCAAACTGTCCGGGTCCTGTGCCGCCGGAGCCAATTGATCCAATATACTGACCGCTTGGACTAAATTTTTCAATTTTGTTACCGAGGTTGTAGTTAGGAGTACCATCCGCCGGGTTAATACCGCGTCCGTTAGCTATGAGGGTATTCCCTTGGCTATCCACCGCTATCCCTTGGGGAACAAACAGTTGCCCAGGGCCGAAGCCAGGACTGCCAATACTTCTGTCGTAAGTTAATGTTACAGCTTTGGCTTGGGCTGCTGCTGCCAAGACCATAAATCCAGTACCGAGAATACCGATTGACAAATTTTTGACTAATCCCATGAATTTTAAGTCCTGGTTGTATGAGTTATACTCGTTCCTAGACTAATTTCGTTCCCCGTCCTAGTTTGGGAACTCTGAAATTTGGGCTGCTACCTCTTGTTGGAAATGCAACTTCCTCTGTGAGGCAGCAGCCTATTCTGTAAGCTTTACCTGACACAGGTAAAGAGGAATTAGACTATCTCTGCTTTGGCTAGGAACTCTTCACCCAACTTGTCTTGGCGTTTGCGCTTGGCGATCGCAGCAGTTGCGCCTACACTAGCAAGTGCTAATAAGCCAAATATTGAAGTAGGTTCGGGGACTCTTTCTGCAACGACACCATCCACCCGAACAATCTGCCCGTTTTCTGGGCCGACACCACGGTTGGTAATATAAATCTTGCCGTCAGGGCCAATATCAATTCCATCAGCCGAATCTAGCCCTTGACCTGCTGCAACGAGTGTTGTGCGAGTGCCATTAGGAGAAACTTTGATCAGAGATCCAGGTAGATTTGTGATGTCACCGTTTAACTGGGACTGGTCACTGAACTGTAAGACCAGCAAATTGCCTTTCTCATCAAAAGTTAGGTCGGTGATGTGCGTAAACCCATCTAGAAAGACCTCTGGCTTATCATCCTTGCCGATGCGGAAAATCCGTGATTGATTTTCTGGATAAGGAAAACCCGTATATTCACCAACGTATAAAGCTCCATCGGGGCCAACTGCGCCACCTGTTGGTACTGATTGAATGGCTACTTGTCCTCCAGGAAGCTGTTCTACTAGCCCTGGAAGCAACTCTACTAGGTCTGGAGGTAACTCTTGCCCTGGTGGCGCAGATGGCAACACTGACGCGCTAGCGATTTTCTTAGGAATTGCGATCGCTTTAGAGTCACTGCCATCAAGTTTTATTTTGTAAGCAGTGTTTCCACCTCCATCAACGACATAAGCAGTATCGCCACTGATAGTCAGATCGTAGGGATTGGTAACTACATCTTGACCATCTGGATTGTTGATAATTTCATACTTGCCAAAGTCGAAAATACTGTTGAGAGAACCGGTATTTAGGTCAACTTTGTATAGTTGTGCTAAGTTCGAGGCATTCAAAACTTTATCGGGTGCGGATGGCGGGAAAACTTTAATTTGCGTTTCTGGAATAGGGTATTTAGAACCAAGTTTAAGTGTTTCTTTATCGCGGTTTCCAGGATATCCAGCAAACCCAGTTAAAAGATAAGCATTTCCCAAAGAGTCGAATTGCAGGTCTTGAATACCAGCTCCTTGGTTGCCGGAGGGTTGTTCTGCGACAGACTGAAAGTTAGTGAGTAAACGCGTTTTGGTACCGTCTGGTGAGACTTTAACGAGTGAACCACTATTGCCTACACAAAGAGGCTGAAATATTGTACTTGGAGATGGCTGGCAATTCCCGTTTCCTCCTATACCTGGTTCTGCCACGTATAGACTTCCATCAGGGCCAAAGCTAACACCCCGTGCATTACTGATTCCATCGACAATACTTGTTAGTGTTGCAGCTTGTGCAGATGTTGTTCCACAAATAGCAGTAAAACAAAATGTCAGAGATGTAAGAGCAAATGATTTGAGTTTCATACCTTTCAAGGGAGATTAAGAGTTACTAATTTCGGAAAAGTTTTATGGTTTTAAAGAGAAGGAATTCTAGTCCCTGAAGAATGCAGGGTAAATGTCCTTGAGAGGCACTGATATTGGTTTGAAACTTTTTACTTGAGCGCCACAACTCTATCTATGAGAGGTTTAGAGTTTCTTTTCTTGTGCAACCAAGCAACACCGAAAGCGCCGATCGCTAATACACCTAAAGCAGAATTAGGTTCAGGAATAGACTTGGTATTTTCAATTCTGAGAACTTGTCCAAGTCCTGGGCGATCACCTCGGTTGGTGACGTATACTGCACCATCAGCACCAATAGTCAGGGCGCTAGGCGACTCTAATCCATCCCCACTCAGAAGAGTTGTGCGTGTCCCATCAGGAGCTATTTTGATGACAGAACCATCAAAATTACCCTTCCAGGCTGACTGATTGGCGTACTGCAAAGCATACAAATTGCCCGCAGGATCAAATTGCAAGTCTGTGAGTTGGGTAAAACCATCGGCGAAGACTGATGATTTACCATCAGCACCGACTCGATAGATTTTTGCGCCGCCTTCTGGGAAAGGGAAACCAGTAAATTGGCTGATGTAATAAGCGCCGTCAGGGCCTTTGGTCACACTTGAGGGTACTGGTTGAGTTGCAAACTGCGATCGCACCACTTCACCTTGAGATGGCACTTGTGCAGGTTCATTGGATGGAGTACCAGAGGGTGGAAAGACTGGATTCGTCAAGATGTCTTCGGAGAAGGTGGTAATAGTTTGCAAATTACTAACGGCAGTATTGACGCTGAGTAAGTTGTTTGCACCTGCATCAGCTGCAACTAATTTATTGCCATCTATTACGAAACCCAAAGGATTGCTACCGACATCACCACCATCGGGATTGTTGGCGAGTTCATAGTTAGCTAAATCAGCAACACTCGTCCAGGAATTGGTCTTAAAGTCGGGAGCAATGATTTTACCGAGGTCAGTGTTACCCAAATTGCGATCGCGAAAGGCTGGATTAGCCCCATACCCAATCAGAACATAAGGTTTACCTGTAGCATCAAATTGGATATCACGAGGGCCACCGGCGCCAGTACCATCTGGTAATGCTATGGAAGAAAGTCCTGTAAGTATGCGTTCGGTTTTACCATTCTCAATTTTGGTAACTGCCCCACTTGTGCCATAGCATAAAGAGTCACCTTGACCACTTGCTGGTGGCACACAAGCACCACTTCCCCCGATTCCCGCTTCTGTAACATAGAGACCGCCATCAGGGCTAAAACTCAGACCACCGGCATTATATAGACCGTCGGCAATTACTGAAAAGGATGCAGCTGAGGCAGCTTTCATTCCCGAAAAGGCAGCAACACAAAAGGTGAGGATAGTAATAGTAAGTGGCTTGAGTTTCATGTGTTGCAATACAGGTAATCTTGTGGAATTGAGGGAAACGCAAAGGGACGCTAAGGCAAACGCAGAGTAACGCTGAGGTTTTAGTTAGTAACTAGTGACTCTTGAATTTTTGGTAGATAGCTCATTCCTCGATCAAATGATTTGAGGTTTCCAGCTTTGGCTTCGAGTAAACGTTTGATGTTCATGCTCTCAGCACCAAAGTCTTCAATTTGAAGTTTGCCGTGGGTGACGGTTCCATCTGTTTTCCAGAATGTGATTCGATGCAGGATGAAACCTGAAGCTTCGGGGTCAGCGAATGCATAAGCGGTTGGGATGAGTAACGCTACAGAACGCTGATAATATTCGTAGTCTGGATAAAAGTGTTCTTGTTCAAGCAAGTAGTATTTGCTTAGACTATGAACCCGAACGGAAACCTTTACCTTCTGATCATATTCATCTTTGAATTCACCTGAATCAGAGGTAATATCACCATTTGGTCGTAGTAAATGTGCCCACTCATCTATGTTTTGTAGGTCTTTTAAGTATTCAATACCGATTTCAATTGGGGCATCAACATAGATAGTATCTGTATCGATAAAGTGGCTTCCTTTGGCTGCTGAGGTTAGACCAGCCTTGCGTTCCAAATTACCTTTTAGAGAACGACACTCGGAGGTATGTACCGTGTGAATTCCCTGCATAATCATCTGAGTTTGTCGTTTTGGATCGACAAAGCTCAACCAATGGAAATATACACCTTTTTCATCTGTTCCCGGCTCAATGTAGTCAGTGGGAAACAGCAAAACAGGGTAAACCTGAAAATATTTTTGATACTCTAATCCACAATGCCACTCAATGCCGTAGAAGAGAGGATTTTCTAATTTTTTAACGTGATAATAGAGGTTTTTGTGATAACCAGACGCAGTTCCGAGCCAGGTATCTTCGTCAACTTGCTCTTTCATCCGGCTATAAAGCGTCCATTCGTCTAAGTTCTTTAAACTACAAAGATACTCAAAGGCGCTCTCTGGTGAAGTAGCAATGTAAGCTGATGTTGCAAAGGTATTCTTTTCCACTTTTTACTCCTTAAGATAATAACAATTAAGCTGCGATCGCTTTAGTCTTGGTTCGCTTACTATTGATTCGGTCTTCTGCTAATCGTCTAGCAGCATCGTTAGTAGTAACTCCTTGCTCTTTCGCAATTTCAAAAATTGCTAATAGCGTGTCATAAATGTTATGCACTTGCTTGAAAGCTTTTTCTTCGTCATAACCAATCATTTCGTTGTAAACATTGATTAGTCCTCCAGCATTAATTACATAATCAGGGCTATAAAGAATCCCTTTTTTAGCAAGCATTTGACTATGTAGTTGCTCATTTTCTAATTGATTATTAGCTGCACCAGCAATAATCGAAGCTTGCAGAAAAGGAATTGTATGACTATTAAGAATTCCTCCTAAAGCGCAAGGAGCGAATATATCTACATCAAGTGAGTAAATTTCGGTTGGTTCTACAACAGTTGCACCAAAAAGGCGTTTCACTTCTTCTGCTTTTACTGGATCTACATCACTAACAAAAAGCTGGACATCGTGCTCATGTAAGTGACGGCAAAGATTTTTACCAACATTTCCTAAGCCTTGAACTGCAACTTTCATGCCATCAAGTCTTTTACTCTGCCAACGAGATTCTACAGCGGCTTTAATTCCGAGAAAAACTCCTAGTGATGTTATGGGAGCAGGCCCACCAGATTTTTCTGATACCCCAACAACATATTTCGTTTCTTGACTAATTGTCCGCACATCGTCAGGTGTAATATTGACATCTTGTCCGGTAATAAAACGCCCATTCAAGCTATCAACAAAACGTCCATAAGCTCTCAACAAATCATCTGTCTTATTTTCAGGATTAGCAATAATTACTGCTTTGCCTCCACCAGCCGGAATGTTTGCACAAGCAGCTTTATATGTCATTCCACGACTCAGACGAAGTGCATCTTTTAACGCAGCTTCTTCGTTGATATAAGGCAAAATTCTTGTAGCTCCCATCGCTGGGCCCAAGGTTGTGTCATGGATGGCAATAATTGCCTTAATTTCGGGATTTTTACCATGACAAAAAAGAACTTGTTCGTGACCCATTTCTCTAACAGTTTCAAATAGCAGCATCTTGACCTCTCGATATTGTTTGGGATTGGTTAGAGAAAGTAATGACCATTACAAAATGTAAATATATAGACACAAAACAACTCTCGAACATTAAGATTAGATGGAGTTAAGAAGAGATTTAGGGTTTGAAAATCAAAAATTCCAGTTGATTGGGTATAGTTTTTGGCTGGAATAAGGTTTTTGCAGCTTCTAAATTTATCCTTTGTCTTTTGTTGAATGGACTAATGCAAACTGGGTTGTAAAGTCCAACTTGTTGAGATGTTTTAGTGTCTATAAAAATTGCAGGAAATTGCCAGGTTTAAAAGTTAAACCATTGGGAATGAAACTTGCTTGACTACATTTTTAGCAGCACTTGATTTAACTCCTTGGGCTGCCAAACTTTTATTACGTCCACCAGAAGGTGCTGGTCGATCGGCGTCAATCACTACATCGATTAAAAAGGGAACATTTGATGCGATCGCTTGTTCTAATGCGGCTTCAATATCCGACTCTCTGACAACGACGATCGCTTCTGCTCCCATCCCACGAGCAATCATGGCAAAGTTCGTCGGTGGAAGTGTTGCATCTGCACCTTTTAACCCCAAGATTTTCATCCCTTGATGGCACATGTTGTAACGCGCATCGTTGAGGACAATCCAGATTGCCGGAATTTTGTATTTCACGGCTGTGCTGATTTCGTTATTCATCAGCATTGCTCCATCGCCAACAATCCCTACAGCCTTGCTTTTGCTCGCCAGTGCTGCACCCAATACTCCAGTGACGGCGTGACCCATTGCACCGACTCCGGTGCTAACTCGGTAACGATTGGCTTCGGCAAATTGGAGTAGATGAGTTGACCAAGTAAATGAGTTACCACACTCCGCCATGACTATGGCATCGCTATCTTCAACAATGATCTTTTGAATTGCTGCCATCAATACTTCTGGCCGCACTGGATAATCTACCTCTGGTGCAGGTTCGATTGCTTTGTGCTCTGGACGAGGTAGTGGCAAAGTTGTGGAATCAGGAGCATCTGGTAATTGCTGCAACAACTCTTCCACAAAAGCTTTGATGTCAGACCGAACTGCAAAAGTTTCAACGTGGGGATAGGCTACACCTGGCACTTCTGGGTCAATATCTACATGGACAAAACCTCCTTTTGGAACTAGGGCCGAACTCCAAAAAGAAGTCGGTTCGCCAAGGCGGGTTCCTAATACGAGTGTGCGTAGTGGAGGTTGTTCTTCCATATAAGTTAAGACAGAAGCATGACCGCCTAAACCTGTAACACCCACAAATTGGGGATGATCTTCAGGGAAGATACCTTTACCACGGGGTGAGCACATGACGGCGGCTCCGGTTTTTTCAGCGAGTTCAAGGATTTCCTCTGCTGCGTCACGCGCACCGAAACCAACCCAGATAGCAAAGGGACCAGATGATAATAACTCTACAGATTTAGCGATCGCTTCTTTGGAAGCAGTCATCGGAAATGGAGAAACATCTAGTTGAGGTAAAGCTATATTCTCAACTAAACTTGTCTGCACAGCGGTGGGAATACTCAAATGAGCAACAAATCCGCCTGGTTGCGCCATAGCCAAAGCCAATTTACGAAAAATCTGCGGTAGTTGAGCCGCAGATTCAATCGTGATTGCATAGTTGAATAATGCTCCTGGAGTAAAAATTCCTCCGCTTGGCAATGTATAAGTGCTGGTTTCTTGAATAGCCCAACGTCCACGCTGCGGTGCTGAGGTGCAAGCTGACAGTAAAATTACCTTTGCACCTTCACCACGAGCTGCAAACAACCCGGTGAGGGCGTTGGTGATCCCTGGCCCTGCTGTGGTAAAAACTACAGCCGGGCGATTATTCGCAAAGTAAGCTTCGGTGGCTGCAAATGCGGCTCCGGCTTCATGGCGAAAGTTCAACACCTCAATGCTGCTATTGGATAGTGCGCCCCAAAGGCTGGCCATTGCACCACCAGCGACACCAAAAGCGTAGCCTACTCCCAAATTTTCCAACATTTGAGCGATCGCATCGGCAACTGAGAGTGTTGGAGCTATTTCATCGTTTAAAAAAGGCTGAATTACCCCATTATTCTCTGATTCATCAAGCTGACGGGAGTCAGACACAGATTCTACATATCTGTTTGCTGGAAGTTCCTTGTATGGCTCAGCGGTGATGAGAGGATTTGAACCAGTATAGTTTTGACTCATTAGTTTAGTTTCACGTAATTACAGAAAGTTACACAAAGGCTTTTTAGTTTACAATCACAGCGCTAAAAATATTTATTACAAACAACTCTGTTGTTTCTTGCAGCGATGATCTAGCTTGGTCGAGAGTAGAAATGGCTGATCGCTGCTAATTGATGCTTGTGAGCGTATTACCAAAAAACTTTAAAAGCATACAACAGTTGAAGCTGTGTTTCTTGTTACCAGAATAAAGGAGATGAAGACTGTTGTACAATCAAAAATCTTTTGATTATAGATGTCAAATTTTTCGTTTATATGATGATGGCTACAGTATTTAAGTATATTGGTGGGGAAAAACTAAATTGTGTAAAGGTCTATAAACTAGCAACTAACCCGAAGTTAAGCAGGTCTCAGAATCTTTACAAAACTTTACATAGTTAGTTTTAATTGCACCGCTTTAGTTACTCAAGCCCCTGGTGAGGTTCTCGAATACTGTAATGAAAACCTAATTGCAATGAAAAATCTTTTGATGTAGGTGTTAATTCTTTCGCTTTTTTGGTGATTGTGACATTTGCAACTTAGTCACTCTGAAGGATTGATATTCTGCGATTGCAGAATAAACATATTCCCAAATTTACAATAGGAAATCTTTTGATTTGGGTGTCAATTCTTTCGCTTTAGAACTTACACAACTTTTTATCTGAATGTAAGTATGAGGTGATTTAGCGGTCTTTATATTGCCAGCAAAAACTTTTTCAGTCAATTATTTGTAACAATAAAGACATCATTTGTTAACTTTTTATAGTTCCTTTGAGAGATGACAAAACATTCACCACGCAAATAAATTAAAAAGACCGATTTGAAAACACGTAAACCATGAATATATATTTAGCATACGAACGTACACGGTGTTTTAAGTATCAAAGAAGACAAAAATGTACGTAGAAATGCATATATTATCTTGATATGAATGTACTTCTTACGACGGATGACTAAGCATATTCTTCTATAGTTCAATTCCTGAGAGAGTAAGTTAAGATAAATTAAGAAAATGAGTTGATGGTTGAAGTTTGTTCATTTAAGCCAGGTTCAGCACTGCAAATTCATTTATGTTGAAAATAAAACGACTCTATACGACTAGTTCGCCAAAATCCTTGGTAGTGAAAATATTAAAGGATAAAAATTTTTATCCTTTAACCTTTCCCCAGTGGAAAACCAGGAATTTTAGATTGTTGAACTCTTGTAGAGACGTAGTACTGCTACGTTTCTACAAGAGTTCTTGATAACGCATAATTAATTTGTTTGTGGAGATGTCTATGAATTAGTTCTGGTGCAGAGCGAGTTTAAATTTAAAATATCTTTTCTACCTATAGATTAATAGTTCAAAACTCTAATCTAATAAGGTCGATTAGCTAATCTAGATTTTATTCGTCTAAATCTTAGATTGCTATAAGAAACTGTTTAAGTCAAAAAGATGTTTTTAAAATATTTAGTTTTTTTAGGAATATTGGGTTCAAAAATTTGCGTTTCCTTGGTATGATAAGTTTTGTTAAGGTGATTAGTAATATTTTTTAATAATATACTAACTAATTTCATTTCTTAACAGTTGAGCAGTAGACCAAAGATTTTAGTAAGTTATGACTATTAACTCATTAATGGGCATGGTGCTGATTGATTACCAAGAGGAAGCATGAATATGAATTCTGGCGAATATACACTAGCTAGATCAAATAATCAATGGGCACTACAACCAGAAATAGAGATGAAGTTTGCTCACTTCCTAATAAATCACGCTGTAGATTCTGCCTTCTGTTTAGGAATAAACGCGCAGTTTCTTTACGTCAACGATGCCACTTGCCTAATGACTGAGTATTCCCGTGAGGAATTACTTTCTATGAGGCTGCATGATATAGATGTAGATTTTTCGCTGCACAATTGGTCAGATATTAGCTCACAGGGTTCCCTGACCTTTAAATCTCGCTATCGAACAAAAGGAGGTCGGATATTTCTGGTAGAAATATCCATGAACTATGTAAAACACCAAGATATGGAATTTGGCTGTGCCTTTGTTCGTGAGAAAAATGATGAAATAGTAGAATTAAGCGTACAAAAGTGGACTGATGGATTAAGAGATGCCAAAGATAATTTGCAACAAGAATTTTCTCAAGTCAAGGCAAAAGAAGTAGAACTAGAAACATCTCTTTCTTTACTTCGTTCTGCTCTTGAGTCTACTGCCATTGGTATTGTTGCAGTTAACTTTGAAGGAGATATTCTGAGCTTGAATCAGAAATTTGTGGATATGTGGCAGATCCCAGAGTCCCTAATACTATCTAAGAAATGTCCTCAATGCAAAGCCTTTTTTGAGAACCAACTTGAAGATCCGCAAGCCTTTAGCCGGTTGATTTGGGAAGTGTCTAGTCAATCTGATTTCGAGAGCTACGACATTCTAGAGTTGAAAGATGGGAGAGTTTTCGCACACTATTCTAAACCTCAGTTGCTTGAGGACAAAATTATTGGGAGAGTGTGGAGTATTTGGGACATTACTGAATCGAAACAGACTGAAGAAGCATTACGACTGAACGCAGCTAGATTTCGGACTTTAGCAGAAACGACAGATGCCGGCACTTTTCTGATTCAAGGCACGCGGCTTTGCTATATAAATCCCGCAGTAGAGCAACTCACTGGCTATACAAAAGAGGAACTACTAACAGGTTTTGATCTTCGCCGACTGATTAAAAGCAAAAAACGCAGGCAAGTACGTAAGCAGGATGAAGCCACTGACTTTGAATACCAGGAGATGAATATCTTAACAAAAAACGGCACAGAGCGCTGGCTAGCCTGTGCAGTTGCCAAGCTTGATGGAGTGCTGGATTTTGGGGGAAAGCCAGTCGAACTGATTGCAGGTATCGATATTACTGATTACAAATATGCAGAATTAGGTCTTAACCAAGCTCTAGAACAAGCCAAACAACTTAGCGAACTTAGAGCGCGTTTTCTTGCTATGGTTTGCCATCAATTCCGAACACCACTGAATATTGTTTCATTTTCTAATAGTTTACTTAAAGAAGAAGTAGACAAACGTACACAGAAGAAAATCCAACCATTACTCGATCACATTCAAAAAGCTACTGAACAACTGAGTCTGATGTTGGATGATATTTTGTTCTTCTCTAAGGCAGAATCAGCAAAATTAAGCTTTGAACCAAAACCGCTTGAGTTAGTTCAGTTTTGTGAGGATTTAGTTGCACAAATGCAGATGAATCTTAGCCAAAACCCCATCAATTTTGTAAGTCAAGACAACTCTCTAACAGCCTATATAGATAAAAAACTGTTAGAGCCTATTTTGAAGAATTTGCTTGATAACGCGATTAAGTATTCTCCGTCAAATCAGGCAATTGATTTACAACTATCTTGCCAAAACGAAAAATTAATTTTCCAAGTAAAAGATATGGGGATAGGTATTTCAGTAGTAGATCAACAACGAATATTTGAGCCATTTTATCGTGGAAGTAATATCGATCATATACCTGGTACTGGACTAGGACTATCGATCCTTAAAACCCTTGTAGATTTACATCATGGTCAAGTTTCTGTAGAAAGTGAAGTTGATGTTGGCACTACGTTTACTATCATGCTGCCATTAATCAAATCAGAGTTTAGCTGTTCCGAGTTCTGAGTGTTGAAATGACGATAGTTGTTAATTAGAAACTTAACAATCATAACTCTCGGAACGAGTTAATTAATTTCATTCCTATTTAGATACTCACCAAAGAGTCTAGTAATTAGCTTCTGCAAAAGTTTATTGTAATAGAAAATTATGTACGAATCGACTAAGAAAATTCTCGTCATTGAAGATGATAGCGTTACCCGCAATCTTTATTTAAAAGGTCTTGAGGCTAAAGGTTTTGATATGATAGGCGCTAAAAATGGTCGTGTTGGTATCCAACAAGCACAAAAGGATGTACCCGACTTAGTTATTTGCGATATTGCGATGCCCGATATGGATGGTTATAGCGTTTTAAATACACTACGCCAAGATCCTCTGACAGCAATTATTCCTTTCATTTTTCTGACTGGCAGTAGTACTAAAGCAGATGTTCGCAAAGCTATGGAATTGGGAGCAGATGATTATCTTACCAAACCCTCGACACTAGAGGAATTGCTCAGAGCGATCGCAACTCGCTTGGAAAAGCAAGCTAATCTCCAGTACTGGTGTTCTATTAAATCCGAAAAAGCTCCAAAATCATCAGCATTTACAGATGATACTCCAGCGATCGCTGCCGGTGTTGCCGTCGCCTGTGATAAAGAAGTCAATATTTCTTCTAAGTCAATCTTTCCCTGCATTCCGCAATTAAAAGAAGTTTTCGACTTTATCGAAGCCCATTATCATGAAGGAATTACTTTGTGTGATGTGGCTGTTGCTGTTGGTTACTCATCAGCTTACTTAACTAACCGAGTAAAGGAGACAAGTGGAGAGACTGTAAACTGCTGGATTGTCAAACGCCGGATGGCGGAAGCTTGTTTTTTACTCCAAAATAATAATGAGACTGTCGAGAAGATAGCGAAAGCATTGGGCTATCAGGATGTGTCTCATTTCTCCCGCCAGTTTCGCCAACATCACGGTTTACCTCCCCAAGCTTGGCGCAAAGAGCATCAGCTTGTGTCGCAAAAACAGGTGAAACTGTGGTGAAAGTGGATTTTATACAAATAATTGTGTAAACTCATATATTAAATCCACCCTACCTTTACGTAACATGGCTGGATCTAATCTTTCAGTAGTATTACAAGTCATCAAGATAACTAACCGTTGCTGCATCTGAATACCAGAGTCATCAATTACACTCTGATACAAAGTGCCATCCAGCAAACTCAGAATGTGTTCGGTTTTGTTATTGTATTGCGCTACCTCCGAAGCACGATTTTGCGCTAGATTATCAGCTTCGTTAATAACGATACAAATACGCTCTATGTAAGTCGGGGGGACGAAATTAGCGATCGCATCATGATCTAAAATAAAAATCACATACCCTAAAGGTACAAGAATTTCTTTTGCTACTGCCTGTGTCCAGACTGTTTTACCAGTACCGGGTTGTCCATGTACAACAACTGCTAACTGATTTTGATTTAAAATCGCTTGCTGTACAGAATCAGTAAAGTTTTGGATATCTGCGGGAAATGTTCGAATATTAAATTGACTATGAACTTTGCCTACACGACTTTGATATCCACTCAGCATCACTGCTAAGTCGTAAGTTGCTTTGTTAATTAGTGGCGCGAGATTTTTCGCCATTAAACTATATTGTCGTCGGCCGCGATCGTAGGGATCAATTTGCAACCAAATGTCATACTTAGACCAGTAAGCATAAACAGTATTAATAACGTCTAAGCGTTCCCAACTAACGAATTTATCTATAGGAAAGTAAAAATCTCTTTCTGAGAAATACTGGGTAATAATATCAGGATTACCCAACACACCTAAAACTCGCAGTACAGTAATTTCTTGCAGTCGGTTAAGAACGTAATCAATAGGAATATTACTACGACTAACAATTTGGACAATGGGCGTTTCCGTACTCAAAACATCTTTGTAACGATGATCTGGTGATTGAGGATCTGGTGTGATGTAATTCCAAAACTTTTCAACTTCGTAGCGGGTATTATCAGATACAACACTTAATAAATTAGCCCACCAAGCATAATTATTTCGTCCTAAAACATCAGCAACATTACTCGCTAAATTCAAACTCTTTTGACTTAATTCGCGGGAGTCACTGTACAACAGTTGCCACAAAAACCCCCAATCTAATTCTCGATTAAACGGTCGCCAACCGTAAGCAATTAAACTTTGTCGAGTATTATTTGTAGGAGTGCCTTCGTTGCTTCTAAAATAGTCAAAATCCATATTTATCGGTTATGCAGCGTTAATTAAGTTATTTTGTGCTAAGTAGGAAGTTTTGAAAAATTTTTCTCGTAATATCAACTAATTGCGTGCAAATGGTAATTTTATTTCCACTGTACTGGCGAAGAAGTCTTTTTAATTTAACTCATTACTATTGTAGTACACTGCATTACAAAATAACTACTTGTGTCAACTTTTTTGACAAACCAGTTGGTAAGTGACTGTTTACTTTTAGCGATTGATGTACCTGCACTACTTATCCCTCTGTAGATGAGGACTTACAGCAGATTTCAAGTTGATGAAGTACACAAGCTAGTTTGAACTTACAAAGCTTGTTTTACTTCTGTTAGCGCAGCGTAGCTCATTCTGACTCCTGAATTCTGACTCTTGAATTCTGCTGTATATCATGTCCGTGGATATTTTTCAGAAGGTTTTATTTGCTGTTTACGTAGCCAGTCTCGAAAGCTGGAATGATAGAGACTGTAATGGGTTTCTGAGCCGATTTTTTGTTGCTGTAAGAACTCTAGCCAATTTTCTAACACTTCTTCAACTTCATACTCATCAGTATCAATGATTTGTGCGATCGCTGCGGCAGTCTGCGGCAAAGCTTCCACTGATATTGCTTTTTGCTGCTGTATTAAGACATTTAACACATCTGTGCTATGTTCCGTGTCTTGTTCGGGTGGAAACATTTTGTGTAAATGCTGCTGATAATATGCTTCTAAACCAGGCGGGAGTTGATTGTACTGGAAAGGTATCGGGTAGAAATTTTCTGCGATCGCACTTATCATCTGACTGAGATACATAAAATTATTTTCGCTCAAAGTGGTGAGGCGATCGCTAAATTCTTCCTCATTAATCTGGTGATTACTCAGCCAAGATTTAAGATCCCCCCTAACCCCCATTAACAAGGGCGAAATATTGCCCCCCTTTTCAAGGGGGGTTGGGGGGATCTCTTGAGGGGTTAGGTAATTTTGAATATACGCTTGAATATCCCGCCGATTTTCTTCTGGATAATCTGCTAAATCAAGACTTTGCAACGGCGTTTCAATTAATAAACCCGACTTCTCCCGCAAGAAAGGTCTACGAGTGAGGAGGAAATAGACTTTATCCGGGAGATAGCGGGGGAGATAAAACAGATTTGTACTAGGTGGTTGACTATTGCGGTCAATGCAATTCAACCCATCAATGGCTATTATCAGTTTTTGATGAGGTTCTAACTCATCGCTGATTTGCTGGAGAAGAAGAGACAAAAACCAACTCCCCTCAGTCGCATTATCTGGAACTCCCCCTAACTGGGAAAAATCTTGCTCCCTCCTCGCTTGC
>JADEXV010000109.1 GCA_015206945.1 Nostocales cyanobacterium LEGE 12452
GGCATTGTAACAGTGATAGGATATCGAACATGGGCGAATTGTAGCTTTTGAGTTGTCGTTTGGGAAGACAACAACTCTACTACAGAGCGCCCTCTCTCTTCATACTCTTTTTTTGGCTAAGGTATTGCTAAATAAACTTGTTTTTTTGTAGTTGTAGTTGTAGGGTGTGTTATGGCTTCCGTAACGCACCGAAAGTATTCGGGATAGTGCGTTACTTTCCTAACACATCCTACGCAAGTTGTGAACTCCTAAGCGAGATTCAAGAAACCACTTTGAATCAAATAGGCGGTATAAGTCATAAACAATTGAGAATCAATTGGAGGACAAGCAATAGAACTACCTGCCAATGCATGAAGAGTATCTTGGCAGCTAATGTGGGGCCTTCTAGCTTGTAAATACAAATCAGGAATAGTCAGTTGTTCATCAGACCAACGTTCCAGCAAAAATGGTCGCAGAGTGTATAAAGGATTGTCAGCAGAAGTGACATTATTGATTAACTCTGATTGCCATTTTTCGTAAGGAATCATCTCAACTGAATAACCAAAAGAGCGTATCCACTCAACTAGCATTTTTAAAGCGGCGGGTTGGGGATGTTGTAAATTGAAAGCTTTACCTATGGATTCTTTTTGGCGTGATAGATAAACAATGGCTTTACTTACATAGTCCACAGGTGACATATCCAACATATAATCTACATCAGGGAAATATCCCATTTGTAGACAGCCCTTGGTCATCAAATTGATAAAGTCGTGTGTGTTACAAATGCCTGTTTTGCTATCACCTGAAATCAGTGGTGGTCTATGGATAGTTATAGGCAGTCCACGGTCACGAGCAATTTTGACTAACTTTTCAGCTACCCATTTAGTTTGTGAGTAACCAAGATAAATACCTTCCCAATGATTGAATTCATCCTGTTCTTTAACAACCTTGCCAGCATAAGCCGTGGATTCAAAAACAGCAACGCTGGAAACGTAATGTACAGGCTTGACTTTAACTTGACAAGCTAATCTCAAAACTTCTTGAGTGCCTAAAACATTGGCTGCTTTCAGTGCAGAGTATGGAAAAACATAATTCAACAAAGCAGCACTATGATAGATGGTATCAATATTTGCAGCTAAGACTTGAAACTGTTCTGAACCAATACCTAACAATGGCTGAGATAAATCGCCGACAATCGGAATAATTCTGGAGGTAAATTCTTCCTGCCAAATAGCATACTGTTCCAGATTTTTTTGGAGTTTGCTTTTGCCTTCTTCGGCATTAGCAGCACGCACTAAGCAATAGATATCCGCACTGGTTTCTTGTAGCAATTCCCGGATGATAAAAGCTCCTAAAAAGCCTGTTCCTCCAGTTAAAAAGATGTTCTTGGGTTCACCTATAGCTACATTAGATGCAGCGCCGGGATGGATGGTGGGGTCAAGAACAGCCTCAGCACCTAAATCTAGAACAGTGGGTGCAGCATTGGCATTAGAGGCTACTACCTTTGTATCTTGAATTGGTGAACCTTCTTGCACTTCTTCAGCTAAACGCTGTGAAAGAGCTTCAATATTTGGGTAATGCCACAGCAGCAATGGAGAAGGTTGAAATCCGAGCAACTTTTCTAAGTTACTTACTAGAATCATTGCTTGGGCTGAATCCAACCCATAGTTTTCTAAATGTTCTTTGACATCTATTTCATCAGTTGCAACTCCTAGCAACTTAGCCAAGTTAGATACCAAAAATATTTGAATATCGTCTGCTGTGAAAGACTGTTTTATAGTCATTTTTAAATCTCCAACAATGATGTAGAACGAACAGGGTGATATTGACTGTAATAATCGGAAGCTTGCAGCCCTTGAATTTTCAAATTTTGAACACGATACAAAAAGGCTGCACCAGTCATAATTTGATTAGCAACATCAACCACACCACGATTATTTGGTTCCGACAGGTAAGAACCGCGTACCCAGTCATTGAAACCGCCCATTGCCGGGCCACACCAAATTTGATAATCGACTTCTCTACCTTTTTCACCAGAACTCGACCAGCGAGAAGATAATCCTAAATACCAACGGAAAATCAACGCCATTTTCAATTTAGGATTATTGACTGCTTTCCCAAGTTTCTCAGGATTCTTTTGGGACAAATAAGCCGCAGTTCCTTCCCATACTTCAGCAATAGTTTTGCGAAAAACTTGTTTTTCTAATTTCTCTCTTTCTGCAAGTGGGATGCTTTCAATGGAATCATAAGCGCGGTAGAGTTCAAATAATTTCTGCGCTCGCATGGGGAACATTGTACCCCGTTTGAGAACTTGTAATTTGACTCCCATTTCAAACATATCTGCTGCTGGAGCCATTATCATATCAGCCATTTCTGCTTGGGCTAATAACTTTTTGGTATGTTCACAAGCCCCAGATTCAATGCATGACTGATTAATGGAACCGGTCATTATATAAGCAGCACCCATCATGAAAGCTGCTAATGCTGATTGTGGTGTCCCAATTCCCCCTGCAACACCGATTCTAATTGGTGTTTGGTAATGATATTGTGCTTGAATTTCATCCCGTAAAGCAATAATAGAAGGCAACACACAAACCAGGGGACGGTTATCTGTATGACCTCCAGAATCAGCCTCGACGGTAATATCATCTGCCATTGGAACTTTGGCTGCAAGGGTTGCTTGTAACTCAGTAATTAATCCTTGTTCCAGGAGTTCTTTTATTATTCTGGCCGGTGCTGGTTGCAGAAATTTAGTAGCAACTTCTCGGCGAGAAATTTTGGCAATGATTTTATTTTTGATTTCAATTTGATTGGCGCTATTCAACCCCAATCCAGCAACACGGTAATAAACAATGTTGGGAGTCAAGTCGAGAAATGCAGAGGCTTCTACTGTTCTGACTTGATATTTGAGATATAAATCCACAGCCCGGCGTTCAATCGCAGGTTCGTTGGGACTGTGAATTAAATTAAATGCATAAGGCCCTTGAGGTAAAGCTTCTTGAATGCGATTTATGGCTACTTCCAAACGTTCTGGAGTTAAACCACCTGCACCAAAGGAACTCAAAATTTGCTCTTTTCCTAGTGCAATGACCATTTCTTCAGAAGCAATTCCGCCAGCCATTGCGCCGGTAACGTAGGCATATTTCACTCCATGAGAGGAGAGAAAATTGGGATCTCCAAATTGTTGAATGCGGATTGGAGCTGCAAATGTCAGCAGTTCTACTTGTGCTGTTGTGCCATTATCACCAGGGGATAAATAACCCTCATTAGTGACACCGATTTTTCCGGCCACTTTCACGATGTAGCAGGGTTTATTTAACACCATCAATTTATCTTTGATGGTTTGTTTTTCAAAAGATACAGTTTCTAAAGAACCTTTCCAAACCTGGTTTTTGTTATGAGACCAAGTGGAGAAGTTAAGACCATTATCGTGTTTACTTAGTACCGTATCTACGGTTGTCACGGTAGTTATCCCTCGGATTACAAACAATGGATGATAAAGTTGAAGGGTGTTGACTCTGTTAACGAACCGCAGAGGCGCAGAGGGCACAGAGTAAGAGAGTAATACCAATTCTCTGAGAGATGCACGTAATAATTTTTAAACGAACCGCAAAGGGCGCAAAGGGCACAAAAGAAGAGATAAGTTAAGAATTAAGCGGTGCAACTTGAGAGAGAATTGGTATAAGATATTAAGATTCTTCGTTAAGCAAGTTTTGGGCGCAAGCTAGTTGCAATTGAATGATTTCGCTCATTTGCTGACTGTAATCTTGTCTAGCTTGTAAGAAGGCTGTGTGTGCTTTAGTTATCTTTGAATTATTAGCATTGAGCTTTTGATACTGGGTCTTATTTAAATCGAACATGCTGATGATGCTACTAATTTTTTGAGTTCTGACGGGTGGGAAAGAAACAGGAATTGGCTGTCTAATTGCGCTTGACTCAGAAGATTGTAATTGTTCTCTCGGTTCAAAAACGTTATCAATGATATTTTTCAGTTTTACTTCTTCTGGCTGAGGCAAGATGTTAGGGGAATGACTTTCTTGTTCGGTTATGTGGTTGGAAGTGTTAAGAAAATCTGTGATTTCAGATTGTTGGACATTAGGTATATCTAGATGCTGTATTTTGAAGCGTTCGCCCTTGGCGTTGGCGGAGCCATCGCTCCTAAGATCCCCAGCAAAATCTTCGACAAGTTTACGATTTTCTTCGCTCAAAATTGTAGCAGCGATCGCTTTCCCACCTAAGGTAACTGTTCTCAATGTTGCTTTATTTGAATTAGCAGTGTCTTGGGCTTTGCTATACAGTGGTGATAAATCCACGTTCACCTGATGACTGAGTAGTTTTGCTAATGCTTTGACCATTGAAGCATGGTCATCCATCCCTCTACGATTTAGAGAGACTGTGATATGTTCTTTGTTGCCGAGAATTTTATCAATCCATCGTGAACAAACACTACCTGCGCCTGCTTCTAAAAATATTTTGACCCCATCGCCGTAGACACGGTTAACTAATTGGGGAAAATCAAGTTCTTGGCACAATCCTTTGGCGATGTTGTGCGCTATGGTATCGCTATCAAGTGCAACTGGTTGATAATCGGCGGCAGAATAAAAGACAATACCAGGAAGATTTTGTGATGGTAAGCTGTTTACCTTCTTGATTTCCTCGAACTGCGATCGCATCGCTTCACAATGTATCACATGGTCGAAGGGAGCGGGGAAAGAATTACAACCTAAAGTTGCAATCACTCGCTTACAGGCTGCATCCTCACCAGCAATTAATACTTCTTCTGGTGTGTTGATTTGAGTTAAGTAGACGTGATTCTCTTGTTTCAGGCATTCTCTCACTTGAGATGGAGTAGCCATGAGAACATAGGTATTCCAAAAATTATTGTTTGGTGAATCTGTTAATCCCCAATATTCACGCACAGCATTTTTCGGCCCAGATAATTTATCACCAAATAAAGGTGATGAGTTTAAGGTGTTACTTCCACCTTCAAAATCACTCCAAATCCCTTGGGCAACCATCATACTAGTTTCACCCAAGCTATAGCCAAATACAGATTGCGGCTTGACTTTAAAATCATCTCGGAAAATTGCTGTCATGTATCTAGCAAAGGCGATTTCGCTTTCAAACATTGCTAGTGAATCATCTAACAATTGTTTTTCGAGAGTTTCTAGTTGCCTGGTTGTCAATTTTGGTAAGCTTCTGGGATAAACTAGCTTTTCAACATCGGCAGCCCGGTTGTAAAGATTGTTACTTTTTAAGTCCTCGAAAACTTTCGGAAATAAGCGAAAAACAGTCCGACCAATGCCAATATAAGAATTGACTGCTGCGGGGTAAACGTAGGCAACTGCTCCAGTTTTACCCAATGGTTTCGCTGTGAAATAACTACCTAGTGGTGTTTGCCAATCTGTACCGTTTTCAAAGGCATTATTTACACCTTTGCGGGCAGATTCAATTTCTTTGAGTAAATCTTTTGTGTTACGTCCTGTAATTGATAAGACGTATTTTGGATTAGAATGCTGTTGAAAGGTAGCGAATGTCTCGCTGGCGGTAGCTGATAAAGAAGAACTAGCTTCAATGGATTTTTGGAGATGGTTTAAGATATCGGGTATAGTGGAGCGATCGCTAACTGCTATAGGAAACAAATGAAAAGGCATTTGTTGCAAATATCTGTTATCCCGCTCCTCTTGGCTGGGTTCTTCCGATAAGATTAAATGGGCGTAACTCCCATCTATACCCATGCTATTAATTGCTGCTATTCTGCGTGTGCCGCCTTTATCGACAAACCAAGGTCTTGATTCCATTGCGACATAGAAAGGACTACCTTCCCATACTTGCGGTGTTTTGACACCAGACCATTTGGGTGTGGCGGGAATATACCTGTAATAAAGACAGAGAGCGGTTTTGATTAAGCTAGCAATTCCCGATGCTGTATAGGTGTGGCCGATATTGGATTTAACGCTACCTAATGCACAGTGCAAACCATTGCCCACTTTCGGATAAGCTTGGAGTAAACCTGTGATTTCGGCTTCATCCTCCTGGGGAACGCCACTACCGAAGACTTCCACATAGTTAACCTCTGTGGGTTGAATCTCCGCCATCTCGAAAGCTTGTTTGCAGACATTGCTGATAGCTGAAGCATCAGGTTTTACCAAAGCGTCACTCAAAGTAGAATTACCTTGTGCGAAACTCATGGCATCAATTACTGCATAGATGCGTTCATTATCTTCTTTAGCAGCTTTGTAGCGCTTGAGGACGACAGCACCCGCACCTTCGCCAACCGTCCAGCCATTAGCTTGTTGGTCATAACCCAACGTGTTGACACCCGTATTAATTGGTGCAAATTGGCTGCGGAATAAGACATTTTCCACACCGCCTGCTAAATCTACTGCACCCACAACGACTGCATCAACTTCTCCTGTAGCGAGTAACATTTGGGCAATTTCCAACGCTTTGAGGGCAGAATTTTCGCCAGCGCTGACGGTGAATGCAGGGCCAGTGAAATTCCACAAAGCAGAAATTCGACTCGCCATGATGTTGGCGATGTGACTCACATATTCGCCGATTTCTACTGGTTGATGAATACTATCTTTGACAATGGTTTCTAGTTGGGAAAGCTGTTCAGCAGGTAGAGAAATTCCTTGGTTGAGTAAGCCATCCTTAACTTGCCAAGATAAATTCCATCTTTGCTGTAGCTGATGCACAGAGAATTCTGTCTCGGCGGCGACAATCACAGCCACATTGCCACCCTCCTGTAGTTTCGCATCTTTGACGGCGCGATCGCTAACTTTCAGGAGCAATAATTGTTGCGGGTTTAACTTCTCGATTTCATTCGGTGGGATTTTGCACGATAAAGTATCGATTTCAAAATCCTTAATATATGCCCCTACTGGTGCTTTCCCGTCTAGTAAACCGTACTCTTTCAGAACACTTTCTTGATTTTCTATACCGTGCCATCTTTGAGGCGGTAAAGAAGTAAAATGCTGTGTTCCATCATAAATGCTGCGTTCAAAAGCATCTAAACCATTACAGTTACCAAAAAAGGCATCCATGCCGACAATGGCGACTTTGGTAGGTGGCACAGGTGGAGTTGATTCAACTGATTCTGGTGTATTTCCTTGTTCTAAAATCAGATGAGAATTGGTACCACCAAAACCAAAAGCACTAATAGCTGCCCGTTTTATTGAGATATTATTATTGGGCCATGCTGTAGCCGTTCTAACAATTTTATCGGCAGAAATTGTACTCTTTTCTGAAGTTAAAGGATCAGAAACGTTCATGGTTGGTGGAATTACACCATGAGACATACTCAAAATCACTTTAGTCAAGCCAACCATGCCAGCAGCAGTTAGCAAGTGACCAGTATTTGCTTTAGCGGAACCCACCAGAGGCGCAGCTTGATGTTGACCAAAAAATGTTTCGATGGAGTTAAATTCGGTTGTATCTCCTAGTAATGTGCCAGTGGCGTGGCACTCTAGATAATCGATGCTTTTTGGACTAAAATTCGCCTCGTTATAGGCTCGTTCAAAAGCTAGGACTTGTCCTTTAGGATTCGGACTCAATAAATGTTTACCTTTGCCGTCATTTGAGAGTCCATTACCGCAGATGGTAGCAAGAATATTGTCGCCATCTCTAACGGCATCAGAATATCTCTTCAGCATCACCATCCCAACACCATCGGCGGGGATTAGCCCTCTAGAGGACTTATCTAAGGGGCGGCTAATGCCGTTTTCTGCATACCCTTGAACACCAGAAAATAACATCCGCACGAATAAGGAATCTGCACAACTGATGGCTCCAGCTAACATGACATCAGCTTTGTGTGACCATAAGTAATGAGATGCTAGTTTAATCGCATAAAATGAGGAAGAACAAGCAGCATCCAGACATAAATTAATCTGGGATAGAGATAAAGCTTGAGCAACAATAGATGCTGGTAAACCAGATATCATTGCATTGTATAAAGATGCTTTAGTTGCACTTGGGACAGCTAAATTAAAGTCTTCATGCTGCAAAAGTTCTCTGACGGCAGGATTAATAGCTTGCTGGTAAATTGGAGAGAATAATTGATTAGATAATTTTGTTGGGAATGACAAATTACCTAAAATTACGCCACATTTTGCAAGAACAGTTTGATTACCCCAATAACCACTTTGCTCAATTGCTTGTTTAGCGGCATATAATGACCATTTGAAGGTGTTATCTAAACTAGCAACAAATTCTGATGGTAGATTGTATTCAGATGGATTAAACTGGAAGTTGCGGATGTATCCGCCTTTGAGGGAATAGGTTTTGTCTGGTGTACCTTTAACTGGATTGTGAAATATTGTCGGATCTACTCCGATTTCTTCGACGGTTGCAGAGGATGTCGAATCTTTTTGATTAACGATGTTTTGCCAGTATTCTTCAGGATTTTTAGCATCGGGGAATAGGCATGATAATGCGATGATGGCTATTTTTTCCACGATTTATATGCTCCGAGTTTGGGTATTTAGCAAGAGATAATTAAAAGGCAGGATTTACGCTGTTCCCCAAACTTTGAAGTGGCAAGTTATAGCAATCCTATTTTAGTTGTGAAAATTACTTTTTTTTAACGAACCGCGAAGGCGCGAAGGGCGCGAAGAAAAGAAAGAATTTTACAGAGATTTTAGGACTGCTATAGGTGTTGAGTGGTAAAGGAAGATTATTAGCTTCTGAGCATTTTCATTGACCAAATAATGGCATGAGCGCCGAGCATTCGTGAGTATATTTTACCTTGGCGGTCGTGTATGATAAAGTTTGCGATCGCACTACTTGGTGTCTTAGATATCACTTCACAAGAAACGTAAAATGTTTCGTTATGTGGTATCATCGCAAATTGTTCAAACTTTTCTACTTTTCCAGGTAAACAACCTTCTTCATGAAAGTGTTGTGTCCAAACCCATAAGGCGTGCATACTCAAGTCAGTGGTATAAGGATTTACCCATTGGACTGGGAATTGTCCTTGTTGCTGTGGGGTGAGTTCTGGCCACAGACATTCTGTAGTGATTTTTTCAGGACTGATGTTTAAGACTCTTTTGATTTCTTGAAAACCAGGGCCGTGAAATAATGTAGCCCCACCATTTTGGTAAAATGCTTTTCCTGTGGCGGTGATGATATTATCTTCTTCGAGATTGAGAGATTCATAAGTTGGTGCAGATGGGATTTCTCGCTGGAGATTTAGTTGAGCGCTAAAATGAAAATGGATTCTGCCTTCTGGGTTTTTACTTGAAATTCTGGCTTTAAGTTCGATTCTTTCAAGATTAACTTTAGAAATTTCTTCTATCTCTAAAAGATGTTCTTTCGCTAATGTCTCATTGAAAGTAATCCCCTTCAAAACTTTGAAATCTTGGTAATTAAACAACCGATAACCGGGATATAATTGTTCAGAAGCATTAATAATCCAGGTCATTGCACAAGTTGCTGGTAAAACTGGAGAACCAGCAATCGTATGATCGTGTAAAAATGGATTAGCCTCCAATGTCATTTGGCGACGAATACGATAGGTTCTTAGTTCTGAATCTAACTCTACCGCAAGTGGAACAAGTGGACTACCAATGACAACTTGTGCGGTTGCATGATTGGTATGATCCATTTCCTTAACAAGCATTTGTGCGCCGACTGCAATGGGAATTATATCAATTTTCCGCTCTTGAAAAATTTTCTTTAATTCTGCTGTCACCATTCCACTGTCCCAAGCGCCCCAGTTGATAGCGACTACATGACATGAGGGATAGCTTTGCTTAAATATATGGGCTGATTTGTTCAGAATTTCATTTGCGATCGCATAATCAGATTGTCCAGGATTTCCGTAAAAGCCTGTGACTGAAGAAAACAAAACTAAATGCTGAAGTTGATTAGGGTTGACGCAAGTTAGCAGGTTTTCTAAACCTTGAACTTTGGCGGTGTAAACTTTTTCAAAATCCTCTTCTGTTTTCTTTTCAATTAACTTATCAGCTAAGTTTCCCGCGCCGTGGATGATTCCAGTAATTGGGCCGAGATGTTGCACAGCAGTGGCAAGTTTTTCTTGTAAAGCTGGCGTATCTGTAACATCGACGCTGATATATTCTGCTTTAGCTCCGGTTTTTTCAATTGCTGCTAGGGTCTTTTTAATTTCACGGCTGGAGGTAATTTTGTTATATATTTTTTGCACATTCATGGGTGTGGGCTTCTCTCCTTGAGAAAGAAGATTTTCCATGATACATTTTTTCAATGCGGAATCATCAGAATTTTGAGCATAATCTGGCTCGGTTTCTAATAGTTCGGAGCGACCGAGGAGGATGAATTTGCAGGGTTGCTGTTGGGCTAATCTGATAGTACACTCAGCCGTAATCCCTTTTGCACCGCCGCTCACGACAAAGACAGATGATGGACTAAGCTGGGCTGTTTGTGTCATAAATCCTCTTGTATTAATTCGTAATTCGTAATTCGTAATTCGTAATTAAAAGATGCTCTAGAAAACTGGTTACAAGTTGTTTCCTATCTTCTTCTCTGTCTCCTCTGCGGTTCTCTAAAAAGTTTAGTAGAGCTTTGCCTCAGTTCGTAGCGAATCGACTCAAAACTTACTTTGCGTTCCTCTGCGCTTTACTCTGCGCCCCTTTGCGTTTAAAATCAAACCCTTAATTGTCCACGAATTGAGGAAACTACGTACAAGGGAAATTTCACGCAGAGGCACAGAGGCGCAGAGAGAAGAGATTAATCGGCAATAATGGTAACTCGTCCCTGTGAGCCGTAGCCAACTTCACTTATATAAAGGTTGGGGTCGTGAAGTTCGGCGATGATGTTTTGTACTGATTGTTTAGCGTCAAGTCTGGGGCTTAAATCGATCGCACGAGTAAATACTTTTGGCCATTCCCATCTCAGAGTTTTGGTTAATCCGAACAAACCAGCGCCGATCGCACCGAAGTTGACTTTGTACTCTAAACCGAAGGCTCCATCGAGATGAGCAACTGTGCAGAAACAACTACGTCCATGTTTTGCGGCTTCGTTGAGGGAGGGTTTGAGGTGTTTCGCCATCAAAAATACATGCTTGACGATCGCCTTTTCTGATTCGTTATAAGAAATACTGCCGGTGTGATTTCCTACAAACATTGGATGGAGATGGATGAAGGCCCCAATCGCTCCGCAGTGAGATGCGATCGCTTGCAATTGTTGTTGAAGATGTTCTTCACTCAAGTTTGCTAAGGTGACGCGGGTTACTCCTGTGGGTAAGGGCGCTTGTTGAGCAATGAGCGATTGGGGGAAGCTGATAACTACTAGTTTCCAGCCTTTCTCGATTAGGGATTCAGCTAATTTGTAAGTGGTGAGGGAACCATCATCAGTGATTAAACCGATGTGTCCCTCTGGTAACGCAAAATCCAAATAATCGGGCTGTGGTAGACTTCTGAGTTTGACCGGATGGCGCTGGATAGTATGCTCTAATTCCGGTGGTTGTTGGACAAACTCAGGTTCAGACTTTTTTTTTTCACCTCCAGCCAACTGCTGTAGGTAATCAACTATTTGACCGATGGTGCGGAGGTCTCCAAGTTCTTCGATATTTGGTTTGGGTAAGTTGGGGTACGTTTCTTGCATCGCCCCTAAGATTTCTACCCGTTTAATCGAGTCAATACCCAAGTCGGCTTCCATGTCCATTTCCAGTTCCAGCATCTCGACTGGATAACCGGTTTTATCGCTGGTGATGGCTAACAGGGTTTCACCTAAGTTTGCAAATTCATCACTTATAGCGGGAGCAACTTCTGGTTCTGGAGTGAATGCGACAACTACGCTTACTTCCGGTGTAGTAACTACCTCAAAAACTGGTGCAGTCTCTACAGGAATCTCAGTTACTTGTTGTACTTCGTGAACTGCAATTTCTACCGAAACACCTTTGGAAGCGTGGGATTGCAGATACTCTACAACTTGACCAATGGTGCGCTTTTCTGACAGTTCTTCTAAATTGGGCTTGGGTAGGCTGGGGTACATTTCTTGTAGCGCCCCTAAGATTTCCACCCGTTTAATCGAGTCAATTCCTAAATCAGCCTCCATGTCCATATCCATTTCCAGCATCTCGACTGGGTAGCCGGTCTTGTCGCTGGTGATGGCTAAGAGATTTTTATCCAAGTCAACAATATCGATAGTTGCGTTAGATACAGGTGCAGCAGTTGTGGGTGCTGGTTCTGCAACAACTTCCTTGACTGGAGGTGAGCTAATTTTAACTACAACCTCAGCTTGGGGTTCTTCTACTACTGGGACAGGTGGCGCGACTACAGGCTCTACTGTCTCGACAGTTGCGAAATGCGGTGTGGGAAGTAGAGACGCGATCGCTGGGTATACAGGAGTTTCAGCTACAGCCTCTACAGCAGGCGGGAGAGGTGCTTGGGTAACATTTAAGCCATTTTTAGCTATAGGCTCAGTTACAGGCAAAGGCTGGCTTTCTACTATCTTGGTAGTAGCGGGTACTGGTGCTTCTGTGGTGAAGGGAGTGAAATTGCTGAGTTTCTCGGTTAGTTGAGTTGCTCCCTCACCTGAGATGATTTGAGAATACTCTTGTTGGATGAGTTGGAAAAAGCTCTTAGTATATTCCAGTTGCTCTTGAAGATATTGCTCATGGATGCGTAGAGTTTCACCTTGTTGGGAATGAAACTGCATCATGCTACGCTCTAAGCTTTCCATGACAACTAGCTTCATTTTGGCAGTTTCGGCTGTTGATTTACTTTCACTCAACAAGGAATTCTGCTGCTGCATCAGTTGGAAAAACGCTTTGGCGTATTCCATTTGATGATTGAGATAAGTACCGTGAACTTGTAAATTCTCGGCTTGATTTTCCTGGAACTGTGTCAGGAGATATTCTAAACTTGCTAAAAGTTGTTCGTAATTTGTAAGTTTTTCTGGTGTTGGTTGCATCTTAGATTCCTGGACTGGTTGTGACAGGGTAACAGGATTCATCTGTTGCTCTGGCTGGGTGATGATACTAGCAGTCACACCGTTCATTGCTGGGGTAAGTTTTTTATGTCCGTTAGTCTCTATCACCGCTACAGGTGGAGTTACACCAGGGCTGCTAAATAAAGGAGCCACAGTTTCAGAAGATTCGGGAGTGGGTAATGTGACTTTATGACCATCCTGCAAAGCTAGAGCGAAGGCATTTTTTGTTTTTTCGGATCTGTAGTTGATGCCGTTCAAACGCACATTTAATGTCTTCTTCGTCTCAATTGGGGGGATAGTTTGGGGAAGTTGATAAGGATCGAGGTTATTCAAAGCCAATCCAATCACTCGCAACTGTACAACTGCTTCCCGTAAAGAGCGATCGCTATTCTTTTGAACGCTAGGGTTCAAAGATACGGTGATGTGAGGGCGATCGCCAAGAATCTCTTTCACCAAGTTGCTAAGAATTCTCCTCGGCCCGAATTCCACAAAGCAAGTACCACCCGCCGCATAGATATTTTCAATTTCCTGTTTAAACAGCACTGAGTTAGAAAGGTGCGTTTCCAGAATCTTTTGAATACCTTGGGCTTCTTTGGGATACTGCTTACTGGTAACGTTGCTGTAAACAGGGATTTTGGGAGTTTGGAATTTGACAGACTTGGTGGCGATCGCAAAGGATTTCTGAGCAAAGGCAATTAGCGGTGTATGGAACGCTGCTGATACAGGTAGCAATACAGCGGTATATCCTTTCTCGTGTAAAGCCTCTTTGATTCTCGCTATTTCTGCGGTAGGCCCAGCCAAGACAAATTGAGTCGGAGAATTTTGATTAGCGATCGCAACTTGCGGAAAATGTCTCAGCACTGCTTCCACTTTGCTGATGTCTTCTTTGACAGCCAGCATACTTCCCGCATCATGATCTGGATCTTCGGGTGCAGCCATTGCTTGACCCCTAGCTTTCACTAAGAACAAGTAATCTTCCGTACTCAAAACCCCCGCAGCCCATAGCGCTGTTAGTTCACCAAAGCTGTGACCGGCAACAAAATCTGACTTAAATCCAGCTTGTTGCAGTATGCTGTACATCCCTGCACTCAACACCCCGATGGCTGGTTGAGCATATTCTGTGCGTTGCAAGGCAGCAATTTGGACATTTTTTTCTGCCTCTCCAAACACAGGATGAGGGAAAACGATTTCTGACAACGGCTGCAAATTATCTTTGAGCAACAGGCTATCCATATAACCATGAAGACGGCGCATCAAAGGAAAATTCATCACCAGTTCGCGTCCCATCTCCAAGTATTGCGAACCTTGTCCAGAAAATAGAGAGACAACTTTTCCGCCCAACTCCATACCAGAGGAACGGTAATAAATCCCTTGGGGATGCTCCCAAGATGCTGCTGTTCCTTTGTGTTTCAGCCAATCAATGCTAGTTTGCAGGAACTTGCAAGCTTCTTCGAGATTTTCAGCGACAAATCCAAATCGGGGAGCAGAGAGGGGAATTTGTTGTGATTTGCACTCATTGACTAATTGTGAGTAGTGTCTGGGTGCATCTGGCGATCGCAACTTACCTAAAATCTCTTCAGATTTGCTCAACAATTGGTCTACTGTAGGAGCAAACAACAGCACTTCACTAGTATCACTATGTAAGCGGTAAGCGGCGTTTTGGTCGGCTTCATATTCTTCCAAAACGACGTGATAGTTGGTTCCGCCAAATCCAAAGGAACTTACACCTGCGCGTCTTGGTGCTTCCCCTTCTGGACGAATCCAAGGTCTAGTTTCGGTATTCAAATAAAAGGATGAATTTTTAATGTTGAGTTTGGGGTTTGGCTCAGTGATGTTAATTGTGGGCGGTAATACTTTGTGATGTAAAGCTAAAGCAGTTTTAATCAAACTCGCCGCACCCGCAGCCGCTTTTGTGTGTCCAATTTGCGATTTCACACTACCCAAAGCGATGTGCTGCTTTTTGTCATCATGTACATCAAAGAAGTCTTTTAAAGAACCGAATTCTGTCGGATCTCCAGCCATTGTACCTGTACCATGTGCTTCCATTAAACCAACAGTAGCGGGAGAGAAGCCGGCATCTTCATAAGCGCGTTCTAAGGCTTTAACTTGGCCTTCTTTACGGGGAGCATAAATGCTCTTGTAACGCCCATCGCTGGAAGTACCAATACCTTTAATTACGGCATATATTTTATCGTTGTCCCGTTCAGCATCTTCTAACCGTTTCAGGACAATCATCCCAATACCTTCACCCAGCATCATCCCATCAGATTTAGCATCGAAAGGTTTGACATTTTCACTGGGAGAAACAGCCGGTGTTTTGCTGAACGAGATGTAAGCCATGATGGTGTTGTCGGTATCAACACCACCAGTTAGCATCATGTCTGAACGATGCTCAACTAGTTCGCTAATTGCCATTTTCAAAGCACCAAAGGAACTAGCACAAGCAGCATCAACAACACAATTCATCCCGCCAAAATTTAGGCGATTGGCAATTCTACCCGCGACTACATTCGCTAACATTCCAGGGAAAGCGTTCTCATCCCACTTCACATAAGCGCTTTTGATTTTATCAACGATTTTTTGGGTATCTTCGTCAGATAAACCACTGCTTTTGAGTGCTTTTTCCCAAATTGGAT
This sequence comes from Nostocales cyanobacterium LEGE 12452, assembly GCA_015206945.1. Taxonomy (GTDB): domain Bacteria; phylum Cyanobacteriota; class Cyanobacteriia; order Cyanobacteriales; family Nostocaceae; genus Nostoc. Next base: position 15,531 of record JADEXV010000109.1, read on the forward strand.
ATTCCAATCTCGCAGAAAGTGGCATTCCTAATTGCTTGGCCATCGCCACGCCTAAGATTACCCCAACCATTTCGCGGTTAAAATCACGTTTTTCGCCATACCCTGCATCTTCCATTGCCTCTTTCGCAACCACTAAACTTAATAGTTGCGATACATCTGTGACTTCTAAAATGCTGGGTGGTATGCCGAATTCCATCGGGTTAAAATCTACCTCTGGAAGAAAACCACCTCTTTTGCAGTAGGTTTTATCTTCAGTAGTTCTGGGATTAGGATCGTAATAATCTTCAACACTCCAGTGAGTGGAAGGAACATCAGTAATACAGTCAATTTTGTTTACTATATTTTGCCAGTATTCCCGCAAATTTCTGGCTTGAGGTAATAGAGAAGCCATTCCAACAATGGCGATAGGATTGTGTTGTAATTGTCTGTTAATTCTGTTGATTGACACTGATTTATCTGATTTATCTGACTTCATGTTTTTTTCCTCTATAGACCTCATTACAGCCTTTTCACAATTATTGATAAGGCTTTCTAACTCCGCTAAGGCAGTATCAATTGAATAAGCAGACATAGGGCATAGTTAGTACTGTGGATTGTGTAGTTACAGTAATTTCTGTTGCCTACTAATTAATGGAAAACTCTGGTTTTGTAAGCAGTTAGCTATCTTATTTTTGCTAAATGCTTATCTCCAAATCGACACCACAGATACATACTGCCGGGGTAAAACCTTATGTTTCCAGGCGACTTTGGCATACTGCGTAGGCGTAGCCCGTCGTAGACATCGCAAAAAATGCTATCCAACGCTAGACTCTTGAAATTGTGGCAATAGGTCGATGACGTTGTTAAAACTGGTAAAATAGTTTTGGAGTGTAATAGCTGCTTGACCAGTGAATTCAATCCATTTGTAATAGTAGAGATTTTGAGCAATAGTATCCTACTGGAGCGAAGAAAACTGAGGAGTAGCTAAGGAAACAGAAACATTTTTTTCACCCGAAACCGTTTAATTATCTAGCCTAAACACAGCAACATAGCTGGTGTTAATAACAACGTTCTGTATCTCGCTCAATGTCATAGCTAATTTCAACGTCCGGGATAATATATTTTATGGTATTTGACCTAGTAAAGTTGACAAGTTCGTTACAGAAAAGACACCACATTGAATCCGAGTTTATGCAAGTTGAAAAAGTAATTAAACGATCGTTAGGTAATGACAACGCAGTTATCTTTAGTTATTTTTAATGTAAAAATATCAATTAAATAACTAGTTTGTCTAACCAGTTTAAAGCATTGAATTAATAAAAACACTAACATACTTTACAAAAACTAAATCATTCCTTTAAAGTTATTTTATAAATAAGCATATACTCTTGCTGAGAATAATTTTAGTATAAAAGTATAATTCATGACTAAATAAATATAATAGTAATTTTGTTATCTACGGGTTAAACATAAATATTCTCTTGGTTAAGTTAACACTGCAAATCTGTTGTCTAGTAAGTAACAATTCAATGAATACATAGATACAGCCAATAACTATAAGTATCATTTTTCAGAGAGATATGATAATTGAGTCAAAATTGTTGGTTATTTTTTAATATAAGTCAAGTTAAGAAGTAAAGTGGTTATTTATAAAGCAAATATTAATTTTAAGTATGTTGCTTGATAAACATAATGTGGGTTAAATGAATCTTCAGTAAAAAGTAAACCGAAGCAAAGCTTAGATTTTGCATCTTATGTACCAACTGACTCACTCGCAATCACTAATAGCTTAAGTAAGAGCAATTCATCAATTAGCCTTACTAAAAATCGCTAGAAGAATGTCTTATATTACACAACCTTGATAATAATAATCTGTTAGTAATATCAAATCTGCTTAACAATGAACTATTTGGAGGTATTCAATTGCTAGACAAGAGGTTAGCAAACAGTACTTTTTTCAGCATCTAATCTTACTGAGATGAAATATTTTAGTGAGAGAATCAGGATTTATGTAAATTAAATTAGTTGACAAAAATCAACTTTTAGCCCATACTTAATAACAAGTTTATCCAGGCTTAACCTCATTTTTATAGCGCTTGGTTGTTATTGAAAGTTAAATTTTCTGACTAGCGCTATTGTATTTTACGCTACTGGATTAGATATGAAATTAGGATATAACTTAGGAAGCTTTGAAGTAACACGCCATTAATTTTCACGCCACAATAGTAAGTTTGGGCGGTAAAAGCGTACAACAATTCATATAAAACCAATTTAGACGCATCCACTTGATTAAGGTAGAAAACCTAGAGGAAAAGCCCTCTTGGTAATTTGCGGATGAGTCCATTGTAATCGACTAAATATAACCAGGATATCCCTTAAAAAAGCAGAATTGGAATGAAAATATGGCAGTAAATAAAGAAAGCCGATTATTCACAAAACCCGTAGGCCGATCGCAAGTAATTTTAGCAGCTTCTCTGACTTTAGCGGCTGGATTAATCGCTTTCTATAGTTTGACACCCTATTGGTCTAAACCCAAAGTTGTGACATCACCAGCCAACCCTCCAAAAGCTGCTGCTCCTGCAAAAGTTGCTGTGACAGCTTTGGGACGTTTGGAGCCGGAAGGTGAAGTTACTTCTTTGACTGCTCCTGCTTCTAATAATGGGGTACGAGTAGACAGACTGTTGGTGAAAGAAGGAGATGCGGTTAAAGCAGGGCAATTACTGGCATATCTAGAAAACTATGGTCGTTCTAGAACCGCATTGCAACAGGCTTTAGACAAACTGCAAGTTGCCAAAGCTAAACTAGCGCAGGTGAAATCTGGAGCTAAAACTGGAGATGTTGATGCTCAAAAGGCTGCGATCGCACGTTTAGAGCCACAATATAAAGGGGATGTTGCGACACAACAGGCGACAATCGACCGCATCCAGGCGGAAGTAGACAACGCTCAAGCCGAGAATAATCGCTATCAGCAATTATATAGACAAGGTGCGATCGCAGCTTCTGTAGCAGATACCAAAGCTTTGCAACTAAAGACTACACAGCAGCAACTAACAGAAGCCCAAGCCACTCTCAAGCGGACTCAAGACACATTTCAAGAACAACGTAAGCAAGCACAAGCGCAACTCACCAGTATTAGCGAAGTGCGTAGCGTAGATGTTCAAGTCGCACAAACCGAAGTCAACAGTGCCACAACTTCTGTTCAACAAGCAAAAGCTGACTTGGATTTGAGTTATATAAAATCTCCTATAAATGGCAAAATTTTGAAAATTCACGCCAAAACTGGAGAAGTCATCAGCACCAACACAGGATTTGCTGAAATCGGTAAGACATCTCAAATGTATGTGATTGCAGAGGTGTATCAAACCGATGTTCAAAAAGTGCGTGTAGGACAAAAAGCCACCATTAACAGCACTGCATTTACTGGCACATTAAAAGGAACTGTGAAAGAAATTGGTTGGCAAGTTGACAAACAAAGCATCTTTAGCCTTAACCCTGGTTCAGATACAGACCGCAGAATAATTGAAGTAAAAATCTCCATCGATAATCCCGCCGATAGTGAAAAGGTCGCTCGTTTAACTAACTTGCAAGTCGATGTCGCCATTCATATTTAGTCATAAAGCATAGGTCATTCACAAATGACAAATGACAAATGACCAATGACAAATGACAAATGATAAATAAATCCATGATTTTCAAAATTCCTTTAGCATGGCTACAGCTAGCCCAGCAAAAAGTTCGTTTATTAGTAGCTGTAGCCGGGATTGGTTTTATTGTGCTGCTAATGTTTGTGCAACTTGGTTTTCAAGATGCCCTTTATTCGAGCGCAACCGCAGTCCATCAGAATCTCAAAGGAGATTTATTTTTAGTTAGTTCGCAATATAAATCTTTGACCTCAAATCAAAGTTTTTCACGGACTCGTTTATACCAATCTCTGGGGTTTGATGGCGTAGAATCAGTTAGCCCCATGTATTTGCAATTTGCCAAACTGAAAAACCCGGCAACTGGTGAGAAATATTCAATATATGTTATTGGTTTTGATCCCGGTAGACCTGTGATAAATCTTCCGGAAGTTGAGAGAAATTTAGATAAACTCAAAACTCCTGATATCATGCTTTTTGACCGGGGTTCTCGCCCAGAGTTTGGCCCAATAGCTGAAAAATTTAATGCGGGAGAGACTGCACAAACAATTGAAATATTTCCCTTCAATTCATTAATTGGTTATCGAGTCAGAATTGGTGGCTTATTCACATTAGGCCCTTCCTTTGGTGTAGACGGAAATTTACTTGTTAGTGACTCTACTTTCTTGAGGATAAATCCCAATACTCGTCCGGCAGATATGATAGATATTGGTTTAATTTCCCTCAAACCTGGTACTAATGCAGAAACAGTACTGAAAAATTTGCAAGCAAGTTTGCCTAATGATATCCAAGTTTTTACCCGTCAAGGCTTCATTGATTTTGAAAAAAAATATTGGGCTGTCAGAACACCCATTGGTTTTATTCTTAACTTGATGTTGACAATGGCTGCGGTTGTTGGTGTAGTTATTGTTTATCAAATTCTTTACAGCAATATTGCTACACAGTTTGTTGCTTATGCTACTTTAAAAGCCATAGGTTATGCCAATAGCTATTTACTAAATGTGGTATTCCAGCAAGCTTTGATTTTGGCAATCTTAGGTTATATCCCAGGATTTATCACTTCTGTTTTGTTATATAGTTTTGCAGCAGAAGCAACTAAGCTGCCAATAGTTATGACCACTAATAATGCAGTAATTGTTTTAACTTCAACAGTTTTAATGTGTATAACATCAGGAGCGCTTGCTATCAATAAACTTCGCTCCGCAGATCCAGGAGATATTTTCTAACTGATACCTAACAGTAAAATTACTCGATTGCTCTGCCGCGAGATAGACTCATAGCTAAGTATTAGTGCAGTCTCTCCACAGAAATTTTTTCGTATACCAATTTTAGATTTTAGATTAGAAGTATTTACCAATATTTAAATTTGGTATTACTTAAAGTCTTTTATCTAATAACTCAAATTCACCTATTTAACAATAATTACGATTTTATGAGCCTCAAAGACAAAACTCTCCTAATTACTGGGATTAATGAATTTGTCGGTTTGCGTACAGCCGAGTTAGCCATAGCGCAAGGGATGAAGGTTCGTGGACTACAAAGTTCTACAGAACAGAACAAACAATTACAGAATTTAGGTGTAGAGGTAATTATTGGTAGTATTACCGATTCTACTATTGCTCAAAAGGCTTGTCAGGGAGTAGATATCGTTTTACATACAGAGCAAATTGCCGAAGAAGCTGGCGCAATTAAGCATTTTCGTGATGTGAATGTTGGCGGTAGCATCAACATAGCTAAAGCCGCTAAACAAGCTGGTGTCAAAACATTTGTGCATCTATCCAGTGTAATGGTTTATGGTTTCAATTATCCTGATGGTGTTACAGAATCCGGCCCACTTTCTGGCGAAAATAATCCCTACTGTCAAACGAAAATAGAAGCTGAAACAGCAGTTTTAGAACTGAATAATCCTCCAGATTTTGGCATCATAATTATTCGAGCTGGAGATGTTTACGGCCCTGGAAGTATTCCCTGGATAGTTAGACCAATTCTGATGATGCGCCAAAAATTATTTGCTTGCGCCAATGATGCTAAAGGAGTGATTAATCACGTATATATAGATAACCTGATTGATGGCATCTTTCTCGCAATAGAAAAAGAAATCTACGGTGAAATATTTAATATCACCGACGGACAAGAAACTTCCTGGAAAGAGTATTTTATGCGTTTAGCGGCAATGGAAGATTTACAAGCACCCCTTTCATTATCGAAAGATGAAATCAAATTATTTCTAAAGCTACGCGTTCAAGGACAAAAACTTTTTCGGAAAAAAGTTGATATCTTACCAGAGTCCATAGATTTTATGACTCGTCCTTATGCTTGTTCCATTGCCAAAGCCCAAAATCTGTTAAATTACAAACCAGCAGTTGATCTAGAGTTAGGTATGCAGCAAACACATGAATGGCTGCGAAAAACAGATATTCAAAGCTTAATGAAATAGTTCACAGATTTTTAGCAGGAGCCAGGAGTCAGGAGTCAGAATGGGCTAAACGCCCCGCTACCGCTAACAGAATGATTGGAAAATGAAAAATCCAGGAGACTCTTGATTTACTTGAAATGATTCAGCTTGGTATCAAAGTATCCTTAATCCTGACTCCTGGATTCTGACTTCCGAATTCTGAATTATTACGTTGCATCTACCTAACTAATATTCAGCGTAAACTAATCCACAGATTTTCCGAATACTTGTTTTCTATGAGTAGCAATCAGCCAAGATTGAGCATCGGATTACCTGTATACAATGGTGAAAAATTTATCAAAGAAGCCATTGATTCACTCTTGGCACAAACCTTTGAAGATTTTGAGCTAATTATTTCAGATAATGCATCTACAGATAAAACTGAAGAAATTTGTAGAGCTTATGTCGAGCAAGACCAACGTATTCGTTACTACCGCAATGATAAGAATATCGGTTGTGCTGGTAACTTTAATCGCGTCTTGCAACTGTCATCGGCTGAGTATTTTAAATGGGCAGCCTATGACGATCTACATTCTCCAGATTTTATCAAGAAGTGTGTTGAGGTGCTTGACCAAGATCCTACTATAATCTTGTGTCATTCCCAGGCATATTTCATTGATGAACAGGGGAATTTTATCCAAAATTACGATATCAAAGTCAAGGCAGATGCACTAAAACCACACGAGCGCTTTCACGAATTGCTGACCAAGCATTTATGCAATCAATGTTACGGGGTAATTCGCGCTAGTGCTTTGAAAAAGATACCGCCTATGGGTGGTTATGGTAATGCAGATGGAATTCTTTTGTTAAGACTTGGTATTCTTGGTAGGTTTTATGAAATCCCTGAATACCTATTTTTCTTCAGAAGTCATCCGCAACAATCAATGAGTATGTTTTTTCCTAATTATTTGTTGTTAACAAATACAAATCAAAAATCATTCTTGAGTATGCTGCCTGATTTTTATGCGTATACAGTGTGGTTTGATTCAGCAAAAAAAGGACAAATTTTATTCCCACATTGGAGAATAATCTGGGAGTATATACTCTCTATATGGCGTAGTCCCTTGAGTTTGAATGAGCGGCTATGTTGTCATAGAAGTCTACAACAACAGTTAAAAGGGACAGAATATCTTTTGTTGAAAGATTTGCTAAGTGTGCTGCAAGTACTTTGGAAAGGTTGGAAAACAGCATTCATTAAAGAAGAGCAAGTCATTCTTTGAAAGAACTAGTTTCCAAATAAAAGCTGGCGATCGCTGCGCCAATGTCTGTGACGAATGCAGCTTTCTATCAACCCCAAAATCACCTATTCTGAATACAAAATCATGCTAAAACTATCTCAAATATCTTATGTTTTGCTTGCTACTTTAGTGAGCATCGGCTTTGCTAAAACAGTGAACGCAGAGCCAACTGCAACGCTTAATGTTGTAGTAAATGGAATAAATCACAAAAAAGGTGAGATTTGCTTCCGAGTTTATGCAAATGAAAAAGGATTTCCAATGAGTAGTACTAGTGAAGCTCAAAGTGGCTGCGCTAAGATTACTGGCACTTCTGTAAAAAAAGAATTCTCCGGTTTGAAACCTGGAACTTATGCTGTCGCTGTGGTTGACGATCAAAATGGCGATCGCAAACTCAATAAAGACTTTTTTGGTATTCCCAAAGAAGGTTTTGGGATTTCCAAAAATCCAACTGTGTCCATACAAACAGGTACACCAAAGTTTCGTGATGCCAGTTTTGTTGTAAACAAAAATACAACAGTTAACATCATCATGAAATATTCGCTCGATTCGTAAAAGCGGCTGGGGATTGGGGAAAGAGGCAGGAGAGCAGGAGAGAAGTTGCAGTAAGTTTTTCCCCTCTGCCCCTCTACCCCTCTGCCTCTTGTGCTTCATGCCCAATCCCCA
>JADEXV010000110.1 GCA_015206945.1 Nostocales cyanobacterium LEGE 12452
TTAAAAATGCTTCCCGAAATCCCGGAGCCTATTTTATTAACCCAGATTTTTGCCAAGCTTACTGCTTTAGGTCGCATTCATCCCGTTTCTACAGGCGTTGAACCCTCGTAAATTGGCAATGGTATTGTTTAATCTCTGTCTTCTTGGCTTTCGCAGGCTTTGGCTCATTCACTAGAACGGCAAAATTCCGAATCATCCCTCGTACCAGTTTTTGGAATTCATTAGGAGCCTTTTTTGCCATTGTTAAACCCACCCATAGCTTGAGCTTGCTTCTGTTTTAATTTGGGCAGTTGTTCTTTCTATAAACCTTAAGTCACTTTTGAGATTATCTATTATTGTTATTAGCTGATTAAGCTGATTTTCAAGGGTATCAGCAGTTTGCTGGTGAGTATACTTACGAGTCAAGGCTTCACGAGCCAAATCCTCACGTTCTTTTTTCATAGCTAATACAGCTATTCGATACCAAGTTTGGACTTCCTTTTGAGCTTGCTTGTAATTTATTTGCACCCTTTCTTTGCTAGCTTTAACATAATGAATGTTGTGCACTATGCTTAGTCGTGTTTGGTTGAGGGATTCAATAACTTTCTTTGGGTCATTAGTATCTTGACCTCCATCAAGAAGCCTCAATAAACCATAAGCACCAAGTCCAACTACTGCACCAGCCGCAGCAACAGGAACCATACCAATGCTAAAGCCGCTTCCGGCTGCAAGTAACCCCATATTTCCAACAGTGGCAGAAACTCCAGCACCACCAACCGCTCCTAGTCCTGCGGCACCCAAAACCAAGGGATCTCGGTTTTCTATTCCCTTCTTAGTCCCATAAGCAGCCATACCAGCAACTGCTCCTGTAGCCATCAAGTGAGGCGCACCAATACCAATAGCTGTTCCTGCGGCTGCTAATCCCATGCCACCAACGGTTTGAGAAACAACAGCACCAGCCGCTGTTCCTCCAGCAATAAACACTGCGCCTTCTCCGTAATTGAAATTACCTGCCATGTCGTTCAGGTTTGCCCTGATTATGCGGCTGATGCGATCGCCTAGTCCCATAATGTTTCTCTCTTCTAGATACTACTTAGACTAAAGTAGGAAATTATACTATGATCAAGTTTAAACAAAGTACGCTTTTGCTGCCTCGTAATAATCAATGAAATCTTACTTTCTGTTCTTAAATTTTGTGTAAAGTGCAGCCTTCTGCTATCTTAAGTTTTGGGATAACAAATTGCGTTTAACATGACCTCAGTTTATCCTCACAAAAAAAAAAGCCAGAGCTTTAAAAGCTACTAGCCGTCGCCCTGCTAAAGAACTCTGTAGCGATCTCTGACTGTCTATATATACTATATTCATTATGTCAAGCAAGCCTGCGCTTTTATTAATTAGCAAATTGGCGAACTTGAACAAAAAACGTACACGCGATCCAAAAAAGCTTAACAAGCAAGTTATTCCACAGAAATATCGATGCTATTTTGGTGCGATCGCACTCTCTATGACATGATGATTTTGTGCGATTCCGACAAACAGCTTTGTTAACTCATTACCAAATAATCGTAACTAATCCTGATGCGGTTATATATTACTATAACCAGTCTAAGCTGTCTTCGGTATCTCCATGAAATTCAGTAACTTGAAAATCGTTTTCTGTTGATTGTTTATTCCCAGAAAACATACCAAACTGCATTATCTGCTTGTGTATTTTAGATTTTACTGGTTCTAAAAAAGTTACAATAACACGGCTTTCTGATACATCAGATGGTAATTCTAAAAGTTGTATTTTACCGTTCTTGTACACTCCTACAATCGATTGCAACATTAGTATTTACCAAATTTGCACTCATAGAAATTATAAAGTTAATCCTAAAAATACGCTTATTTGCTTAAAAACATCAAATTTTTGGGCTGCATTGACGCTAGCTGCTGCTATGCGTTACTTCTCCATGTTCGAGCTTATCTGCCAAAACACGCAAAGCTATCAAACCAACCAGCAGTAGTCCTGCTAAGGAACTCTGTAGCGATCGCCAACCTCTATACACACACCATATTCATTATGTCAAGCAGTCCTGCGCTTTTATTAATTAGCAAATAGGCGAACTTTAACCAAAACCCATACGCAATCAGGGAATTTTCGACAACCCTGATGAAATCTACCGAAAAGATGGAATAACATTTGTGTGTGCTTCAGCAAATTGTGTATAAGAGTTGAAAATCACGATATGGCAACATCTAATATCCTTAAAGAACCACAGCTTTTGCGGCTGGGTAGCTTGTTTGGTGGACTGCGTGGCGATTTGACGGGAGGACTAACAGCAGCAGTGGTAGCATTGCCTTTGGCTTTAGCCTTTGCGGTGGCGAGTGGTGTGGAACCAAAGGCAGGACTTTACACCGCGATTGTGGCGGGAATTGTCGCAGCAATTTTTGGTGGTTCCTCAGTACAGATTACAGGGCCAACAGGCGCAATGGCTGTGGTTTTGGTGGGAATTGTCGCCAAGTACGGACTTGAGAAAGTTTGGATTGCTGGGGTGATGGCTGGAATTATCCAGATTGCCTTGGGGGTTGCCAAACTTGGACAGTTAGTAAAGTTTATTCCTTATCCGGTGACGGCAGGTTTTACTAATGGTATTGCCGTAATTATTTTTTGTGGTCAGTTAAATAATTTCTTTGGTTTAAAATTACCACGTAGCGAACATTTTTTGCCGGGACTGTGGCAAAGTCTAACTCATGTAGAATCTCTTAATTGGGCAGCAGTTGCCTTAGCAGTTGTGGTGATTGCAACTAATCTTTTATGGCCGAAGATCAATACAACAATACCAGGTTCTTTAGTGGGACTGGTGTTAGCAACAGCGATCGCTTCTGCTTTCCATTTGAATGTACCAACAATTGGCACGATTCCTCAATCTTTACCGATGCCTCAAGGTATTCCCCACTGGAATGATTTTAGCGTGATTCGGGAACTAATTAACCCAGCTTTGGCTTTAGCTGCACTGGGAAGTATTGAATCGTTGCTATCGGCAGTGGTGGCTGATGGGATGACAGTCAGCGAGAAACATAATAGCGATCGCGAATTAATTGGTCAAGGTTTGGCTAATATGATTGTGCCATTTTTTGGTGGTATTCCTGCCACAGGTGCGATCGCTCGGACTGCTGTGAATGTCCGTTCTGGCGGTAAAACCCGACTATCTGGGGTAATTCACGGTGTTGCCTTAGCCATTATTGTCTTAACTTTAGCACCCCTAGCAGCACAGATTCCTTTAGCAGCACTGGCTGGGATTTTGATGGTAGTTAGTGTGCGGATGGTTGAGTGGGAAGCCATTGGTTTATTGATGCGTGCTACCTACTCCGACTTTGCTGTAATGATTCTCACCTGGCTAGTGACAATCTTGTTTGACTTAGTTCTCGCTGTCGAAGTGGGATTGATTGCAGCCGGAGCCTTGTTCATCAAACGCATGAGCGAATTGAGCCTAGCCAAAATACCTGAAACCGAAGTATTTCCCCCTGGTACTCCTCTGGAATTAGGTAAAGAAATTGCCGTTTATCGGGTAGATGGCCCCGTATTTTTTGGTGCTGCTGAACGATTTGCTACCTTCCTCCGCGATGAACCGGAAGTAAAGTATTTAATTCTCCGGTTGCGGTTTGTACCAAATATGGACACAACTGGATTAGTAGCTCTAGAAGATATTTATCATGACTTGGAACGGCACAATTGCCGCTTAATTCTCACAGGTTTACAACCTGAAGTCCAACAATTACTAGAACGTACAGGATTGTTAAAAACAATTGGGTTATCAAATTGTTTTGAAACAACCACAGAGGCGATTTGCTCTATCTCTCCTCAGATTGCATGTTCTCAACCTGTAGCAGCCGATTTGAAAACAAAAGAATTGATGGAATTAATTGACTAACAATATTTGGCCAATTCAATACCTAAAGAACCAAAGAGGATTTCTTAAAATTCGCAAAGTATATTAAAAACTAAAGCCTGATTCAGCAATGAATACAGGCTTTTTATGTTTTTTATTAAATTTGCACAAATAACTTTAGGTTGCAGGAATTTTCAGGTAAATAGACCATGTGGTAGGGGCGCGAGGCCTTGCACCCCTACAACAGGTGTCATTGAATAGCGAATCCTTCCGGTCTGATTGCATCGTCCAAATCAACGCCCATCAGGTTAGCTCCTTGGATGTTTGCATTTGTCAGATTTGTATTTTCCAAGTCTGCGTTTTGTAGGTTAGCGGTTTGCAGATTTGCTCCCAAGAGGTTGGCTTTTTCTAGGTCTGCATCAAAAAGGTTTGCTCCCACCAGGTTTGCTCCCCAAAGGTTTACCTTGCCTAAATCTGCTCCTTGAAAGTTAGCCCCTTGTAAGTTTGTTTGCTGCAAGTTTGCTCTTTCTAAGTCTGCATTTTGCAAGTTAGCACCCTCCAAGTTTGCTGCTTGCAGGTTTGCATCCTTTAACATTGCCCCAGCCAGGTTACAGCCGACACATTCATTGGTTTGTAATAAATGTCTAACGTTATCTGCTACAGACACGATTGGCGGTACAACCGGAGATATCACTGGTGCTGTCACAGGCTCCATTGGTGATTCAACTGGAGCTAGTTCAGATTCCGTAGCTATGGATGGTGTTAGTGTTTGCGCTCTAGCGCTGGGCTGGATAAGCAGAGTAAATCCCGCTACAACTACCAGAAATACTGCTGTTACGAGCCACTGAGTTAATTTTTTAGAGTTTGATTGATTCATTAATTCCTTCATAATCTGATTCCTATTGGTGCGCTTGCTTTTATAAGAGCCATCGATAATGTGCTTTATTCTCACTTTAGATAACTGGATCGATAAGAACAAATATTATTGTTATTCATATTGATAAACTCAAGTGATTAATAAACTTTTTGGATGGGAAACGATCGCTGATTTTTTTTGCTCAGATTAAGAATTGCGATCGCCTCATGCCTAATTCCCAAGCATTGCCAAACTAGGTAAAAGTCGATATGTTTCACTTTTAATTAAGATAGAGAGTCCCAAGTAAATTAAGACAAAGGGGAAGATTTTTCGACCGTAGCGAGTTAGAACGGGAGTCATCAGAGGATTACGAGTCAGGTTGTAAGAGAGTAAGCACCACATCCCAACAGTGCAATAACAAACACACAGAATTACACCCAAACTTGGAAGATTGCTAGTGGCAAACAACGGTACATAAATTCCAATGTTGTTTCCTCCATTAGCAATGGTGACAGCAGAAACACGGTAAGTTTGAGGATCGCGGATGGTTGCGAGTAGTGATTTTTTCTGGCGTCCAGATTTTACCGGAGAGTTTAAGTCAACTGACACTGCTTGTACTGTCTCTCCTTCCTCTTCTCGACTGATGAGATTACTGATACCAATGGTGATGGGAAGCAAACCTAGTAAACCAATCCAGCTACTGGGAATGAGCAGACCACCAAAGAAACCAGGGAGACTAGCGCATACTAAGGTAGTAAATCCCAGAAATTCACCGATAACAATATGCTTAGGACGAAAGTTACGATTGACTTTCCCGAAGAAAGCCGTCAAATATAAGTTGTCGTCAAAGGTAGTTGCAAAAGCGACAGAGATTCCAATCAATAATGTACTAATTAGCCAAGTCATAATTGTTGCTCACAGTAATTCAATGCTGTTTGTCTTAGTCCTCTCTGCTTCTCGATGTGAGGGCAGGTTAGGAGATTTTGTGACTGTTTTTCTAACGACAACCGAGCGATATTCGTTATTTATCAGTCAATTACCCAATTTTTAGAGGCATCGCCTCCAATCAAATTGGTGATTTTTTTCTCAGCAAGGTACCTTGGGAGCTCATGAAGTTAATATTATGGCTTTCAGCCAAATAAGAGCAAATACTCTTGTTTTTTAAAATGATAAATAAAAGTGATTGACAAAATTACTAGATGTTTTGGGCTTTGTACTCATTGACACTCATGAGGGAAAAACGGAAAGAACTAACCTTTAACCTTTTCCCTAAACTAAATTCTGAGTTCAAAATGCACAAAACGAGTAGTATTGAATACTGAGCTATTGTTTGAGAAACTTCTATGCGTAGTTTACCGCCGCAGGCGATCGCTCTTGTTGAAGAGAACCCTGTCAGATGGTAAAGAAGAGGGGTGTAGGGGATAGGGTGTAGGGTGTAGTGAGGACGGCATTGAACGTAGCTCTGAAACCCCGACCAATGAAATCGCCTTAAAAGACGGGGCTTTTACCCAAGGGTTGTTGGGGCTATTTTCCCCCACACCCCACACCCTATACCCTACACCCGCTCCAACTGGGCTTGGTGAAGGCTCAGATATCCTTGACGGCTAGCATTCAACATCGGTAATATGACTAATCGCCCTCTGACTTCAGTTTTGAGATGTTCAGTAATGTTGGACTTTTAAATTGTAATTATGCTAACCAGTGTTGACCGTTTATTATTTGTCCGGCGAGTCCCGATTTTTAAGGAATTGCGGGATGATTTTATTGTGCGGCTCACTTCAGTGATGAACGAATTGTCATTCCCAGCTAATTACACCATCTTTCGACAGGGAGAAGAAGGGCGATCGCTCTATATTGTCGTCTCTGGTCGAGTTAAAGTTCACATTGGGAATAAACAGTTGGCAGAGGTGGAACAGGGAAAGTATTTTGGTGAGATGGCAGTATTTGATACTCAACCTCGATCTGCCACTGCCACGACTCTAGAACCTTGTGAATTTTTAGAACTGACGCAAGAGCAACTATATGATGCGATCGAAGAAACTCCTGAAATTGCGGTGAATATCATTCGTGAGTTATCCCGTCTGATTCGCAGATTGAACGACGATATGAATGTAACTTCTTTGCGGAGTTAATAGGCAAATATAGAGACGTAGCACTGCTACATCTCTACAAGGGTTTTGGATAATGTAAAATGTGGTTCAAAATAAATGAAAACTGCTGTAAGTTTGATTATTAAACTCAGCACTAATCACTGCTTATTATTTAGGTTCACCCAGACCCGGAGTTTCTTCTTTATCAACTTTAGGCACAAAATCAGGACGTTCTTTGCTTTCCCAACCTGCGGGGCGTTTCGAGTTGTACCAAGCTATTGACCCAATGGTGACAGCAGCAATAAAACCAACGACATACACCAAGGTAAAAGCAACAGGAAAATGAGGGGCAGCATCTATAGCTGGTGCTGCTGTTTGCATAAATAATAAATTCATGAGTATATTCTCCACAGTTAGGTAACAGTATTTAACACACTATAAGATGAGCGTATCACCTAACATCCCTCTGTAGTTTAGTTTGAGCAACTTCATATTGCATAAAAAAGGGCAGAGGCGAGGGGGAAGTCGCTGACATGTGTAGGTTTGTTGCACCTGTCAGCCTGCCCCACTGCCTCCTCTTCAGCATTTATATCTTTGCCATGCAGACTCGACTATTTGAGCAATGATTTCTATGTATGTGACACCACCCAAACGTCCCATCATTGGCAAGTCTGAGCGGATATGATCTAGCCCTGGCAATGGGTTAACCTCCATAAACTGCAACACACCATTAGCATCGCAGCGTAGATCCACGCGCGCAGCGTCACGGCAACCAAGAGTATGGTAAGCATCCAGTGCCAATTGCCTTGCCTGTGCTGCCAGTGGTTCGGGATCTATGAGCAAACGATAAGATACCCGTTCCAGATACTCATCTTTATTAAGGGTGGTGTAAGCAAAAGCTTCCGCTTGCCCTGTAAAAATTACTTCCATCACACCTACTATCTGTGAGTTGCTACCGTTGCCAATAATGCCTACTGTTACTTCTCTACCAGGAAGAAAGGTTTCCACGAGTATTGGTTGCTGAAAAAGTTCGTGTAACGCTTGATAAGCATTTACTAGCTCCTCGCGTTCTTTAACAAGAGAACGCCCAGTTACCCCTTTAGAACTGCCTTCCGCCATAGGCTTAAGGAAAAGTGGCATTGGTAGCGACACAGCCGCTGCTTCTGCGGGAGTATTCACAACCTCAAAGGGAGCTGTCGGCAAACCGCGATCGCGCACTACTCTTTTAGCAAACGCCTTGTCTAACGTCAGGGCACAGGTAAGCGGATCGGAAAAGGTGTAAGGTTGAGCGAATAATTCGCAGACTGCCGGAACTTGAGCTTCACGAGAGCGACCCTTTAAACCCTCAGCAATATTGAAAATCAAATCCCAGCGATCGCCTTTTGCCAAACGCAGAGCAAGTTCTCTACCATTACCGACACGTTCAATCTGATGACCTAACTGCAATAGTGCATTTTCCAGCCCGATGATGGTTTCTTCATCGTCGAACTCCATCACCTCTGAGGCACTGAAACCAACCTGAAGATAGTCCGCCTTCAGGTCATAACACAGACCAATAAATAACCCCATAGCCCGATAATTCCCAGTGAGAAAGCTTTCTCTGTTAGCTTTAACGTACAAATCAAATATCTTAATTAAGGAATTCCGATTATTAAATCCTTAATTAAGTGAAAATATCTCATCAACAACATCAAACCATATAGGAGATTTATCATCAGGAGAACCGTTGTAGTTGGCAGTGATTTCTTCTCCCGCTTCTATATCTCGATAGGCAATCAGATCCAACTCTCGGTCAGCGAATTTTTTCACATAATAAGTATTGGGATAGTAGGAATGGTTGATCAAGGAAGGTAAACCTAGAGCGATCGCCGCAGCTTTATCTTCCCAATCGTAGTAATAGTTGCCCAAAATTGTTTTATCTAGGAATTCAACCTGTTCTGCGGGTATAACAACAACTGACACTCTCTCAACGAGTTCTCCTTTCAAAAAGCGCTTCTGTGCGAAGACACCTCGACCTTTTAGGTTTGTATTACCAATAATCAACATTCCAACTAATCTCCTGCAATTACTTAGTTTTTTGGTTTGCCAAGAATTCAACAGAACCTATTCCAACTGGCCCTTTTTGATGATGGCGATCGACTCGCGTACAAATGTATAGTGTTAGCCCTGCTCTACTGGGTCTACATAGGTGTACGTCTGACCTGCCCAATTTCGCACTGTAGCTGTGCCCTTCTCATAAGCAACTAGAGTCTCGGCTTGAATTGGGACTTTGCCACCACCGCCAGGGGCATCAATTACATAGGTTGGTACGGCGTAACCAGTAGTATGACCACGTAATTTAGAAATTAAATCAAGCCCAGTTTGCACACTCGTTCGCAGATGTGCAGTCCCAACAACTGGGTCGCATTGATAAAGATAATAAGGTCGCACACGCAACTTGAGAAGACCGTGAAACAGATTCTTTAAGGCTTTTTCAGAATCATTCACACCTTTTAACAGCACGGTTTGGCTGCCTAGAGGAATGCCGCCATCAGCGAGGCGATCGCAAGCTTGTGCAACTTCTGGGGTGAGTTCCCGCACATGGCAAAAGTGCAAAGATAGCCACACGCGATGTTTACGAAGCAAGGCAACCAGTTCTGGTGTAATTCGCTGCGGCAGGAAACTTGGCACACGAGAACCAATGCGGATAAATTCAATATGCTTAATGGCACGCAGCCGCCTAAGCAAATTGTCTAAAGGTTCATCAGCCATCAATAGAGGATCGCCACCGGAAATTAGCACGTCACGGATCTCGGTATGTTCCTCCAGATAAGCAGCGATCGCATCCAATCGCCGTGTTACTGGATACATCTCACCTTGGCTCACCAAACGAGAGCGGGTGCAGTAACGACAATAAGCAGCACAACTATCTAGGGCAAGCAGCAACACTCGGTCAGGATAGCGGTGTACGAGTCCTGGTACTGGAGTGTCGCCATCTTCACCGCATGGATCTACCATGTCTGCTGGACTAACTATTAGTTCTTCTTGCCGTGGTATCACTTGTAACCGTAGTGGGCAAAGCGGATCTTCTGGATCGAGTAGCGATGCAAAGTATGGAGTTACGGCTACAGCAAATTTCTCTGGTGCAATTAAAAGTCCCTGTTCTTCGGTAGCATTAAGCCTTAATAACTGCTGAAAGTGTTCCAGCTTAGTCAATCGATGCCGCATTTGCCAGCGCCAATCGTTCCAGCGTTCCTGGTTGTAAGTCTCTCCCAAAATCTGACAAATTTCTTCACACCGAATATCAGTTACTAGAGGATCTAGAGTAGTGTTTTTGATCATAATTAGACCTAAATTAAGCTGGGAATAATAAACAAATCACAGCCTAATAGAGTGCGGCGCAAATCCAGCTACCATCTCAATTAAGCAAGCAGACAAATAGGGGCAATTCATGAATTGCCCCTACTCAATTCCCTTGTTAAAGGTAAGCAAATTTCTGTCACAGTGTATTAGTATGTTTACTTAGATTTTTAGTTAAAATAAAAAAATTTACTCCAAAGTTCAAAAAAAGTGTTTTTCTATACAGGATACACTTATCCTGTGATAATAGCGATCGCTCTTAGAATATCTTTGTTACCTTGAGTCGGTCGGACTTTCCGTTTTTTGCGTATTAATACATAGATTAATATCGTATATTTAATTTATGTAAGGATTTTTTGGGGCGCGATCGATCGCACGTTGCATCTGCTCAAAGTATTGTTTGAATTTGGAGTAGTGATCTGGTGATAGCTACCATCAACATGGGACGAAATTCAAAAGGAATTTTTTGATAAGGGACTTCCAGTTAAAAAAATATTCCGTCGTAGAGGCGCAAGGCCTTGCGCCCATACAAATCTATAAATAATTTGGGATAATTTATTTTTTGCAAGTCCCTAAAGGTGCAACATTTGACAAAATTCGAGCGAAAAACTCTTATAATTTCCGTTATCTAATCATCTTCTCTAAAGCGATTTGCAAATCTTTTGTCAAATCGCTCACAGCTTGTTTAGACGCTTGGCGATCGCCCTGACAAATTGTGAAGCGTTCTGTAACTGAAATTGGCTCCCCCACAGTGATTTCTGCCTGTCGCAAACCTAACCTCGGTCGTCCCGGAAGCGTTGTATCCTGAATTCTCGAAAGCATATCGAATACAAGCAAAACTGTTTCCGCAAATCGTTCCGCCGTCGGTTGTTCCTGAATATAATTAGCTGTGACTGCAACAAAACTTTCCACTATCCGCATGTGCCGCATTCTCAAGTCGGCTTCTTCAGCAATCCAGTCTGCTAAACCGCGTTTGAAGGGTGCTAAAGCATTGATATCTGGCAAATCATCTCGGTAAATGTAACTCCAGCCAGCCTCTTCTAAGCGGCGACAGCGGTCAATAAAATTACCTTGTCCTTGAACTCCAAAATATTGCTCGGTAACTTGTAAAGCCTTATCTAGTAGGCGATGGAGTCTGGCAATTAATACCTGATTAGCACTAGCAGATTCATCAGTTAAGATGGTTTTTGGGATGTCTTGATGATAGAAGCGACGATAAAATTCTTCCATCTCGGTAATCAGATATTCAGCCAACCTACAGAGGCGTTGATAGTAAATTTCTTCGCTATTATCCGAATCAATTTCTAAAACTTTCAAGCCACTATCAACTTCTAACTTACTCAACAGCCAATCCAGTTTAGACCAAGGTGGCTCAACGTAGCGATATTGGATAGCGATCGGCACAACAATCACAGTCTCAGAACGGTTAGCTTTTTGTAAGTCTTCTACACACCAGAAGCCCATTTGAGCAACACCAGGTTCTAAGGGGCTAACAATGCCACTATGACCATTAGTACCGCCTTCTGGCGCTACTGCGATCGGTAGTTCGCCATTAGCAAACAACTCTCGTGCATTTTGGATAGCTTGCCGATCTAGTCGCCTACCACGACGAACCGGCACACCCCCCAGCAGAGAGAACAGCCAACCTAGCCACTTTCCAGCCCAAACTGTCATACCCCGGTCATAAAGAAAATAGCTGTGAACCAGGGATTTTAGTGTAATACCTTTTTGACGAGCAACTTGTGGCACAATCCGAGAAAGCAAATACAGCATACAGAGGGGATCTTCTACCTCTGGGTGGCGAAATGCTAACAAAAAGCGAATTTTTCCAGACTGGAATTGTTGATAGAGTTCAGCTAATACTTCAACATTCTTGGCTTCAATCTTGACAATCCCAGCCGGTAGCCAAGGGCGAGTACGAAACCGTAGTGCGATCGGCAGTAACCACCGAACAATCTGGAGTACCAAAGGATTCAACCGTTGAGGAATAAATTTTAGTGGTGGTTGGGTAGACTGAATCGATCTAGGCAAGTTGCTCTCCAGATTGTATTTCTAGCGATTGTACAATGTGAGGTCTTGGTTTTGCGTCAAACCGTAGCCTCTTGTAGTCAAACATTTCAAGTAGCTTTCTTCCTTCTGACTCCTGCCTCTTGCCTTTCTTATTATCAAAAATTAGTTTGGATGTTTAGGAAAATTTCGGAATAAATAGCCAAATACTGCTAAGTTCAACAAAAAAACGAATATTTTTATCAGAGATATTCCCTGAATCAATTCATAAATCTCTGGTGGAATACTGATACCGACAAGTCCCAATACTAAGACATGTGCCCAACGCTTTTCGTACCATAAACCAAAAGCTTCAATAGTGGTAACAATAGCATAGATTCCTGTTCCGATACCGCTAAATGCCAGAGTTCTAGGATTTAAGTTAACAACTTTCTTTAAAAGCCAATCAATAATCATCGATTTACCTTCTAAAACATAATTTTGTGAAAATGCCTCTAGAGTTTGATAATTTTTTAATGTCAATAATAAAGCTATCGAAGTAACCATAAGCAGCAAGGCGACAAATGATTTGTAGAGAACAATTGCCACTAACCCCAATGGACGCTTTTCCAAACAACCCCCTAACTATAGATAAGTCAAATTTTGAACGCTCAAAATTACCTGAGTACTATCAAGTTAGAGTTTGCCTCCTTTAACTAATTAGGACTTTGAATCGGTGCAATGGATGCAATACCATACTTTCCTCTCCCCGAACCTCTTGCCTAACAAGGAAAATAACCCCATTTTTTGATTGATAATGAAAGGGGTTTTAATTGATTTGAATGTGCGACAACAAGCATAAGTTGTCCAAAATGAAAACTAATAGTTGACCAAGACAGACTCGGAAATGCTTACTCTTCCGTAAGGGTGATCGCAACAGAAAAACCCATTGACAAGCATTAATTGGCCACAAGTTGAAATAACAGGCATTAGTTGACCAAAAGTTGTAAATTAAAAATCTATAAATTTACGTTTGATTGTGTGAAATTTAAACCATAGCTTTGCATCTGACTAGACCAGATGCTAATTCTCCCGTGAGTGCGATCGCAATAAGTCAGACTTCATATTATGCAACGCAGGATGATACCGCAATACTTTTAATACTTTCCACTGCTTTGATGGTACGTGTAGCTTTCTCTACGACTACACCACAGCAATAAATGAGAAATTGCCTAGAATCCAAGTACTAGTGCATTTTTTCAATTAATTGGAGAAATTCCCTAACCACTTCATGGGGTTTATCCTCACAGCTTTTAGCATCAAACCGTTGAATTACTCTGATGCCATGATGCTGAAAAAAGCGTTCTCGCCCTTGTTCATCTACTCGTGTTAATGGAGTGTGGTAGGGGCCATCAACTTCCATAAGACCCCATTTTCCGTGATGGCAAACTAAAAAGTCAGGTTCTAGATTACGTCTACCTGTTGGCGTATTGAGCCGAGTTAGGCAAAGGGGTAAGAAGAGAACACCAGCCTCATCAAGCGCCTTTGCAATTTCTATTTCGTTCTTCGAGCGAAACCTTAGCCCTTCCCAATGGTAAATTCGCCAAGTTGGGTTGAACGGAATACCTTGGTTATTAACAACTTTTCCAGGTATTTTTGCTCCATCCAAGATTGCGCCACACAAGTTAGCCCCATTAAGTTTTGCACCAGAAAGGTCTGCCCCTCTCAAATCAGCGCCTGCTAAGTTGGCGTTAGTCAAATTTGCATTCACAAAATCTGCTTCTCTCAAATCAGCACCCTGAAAAAATGCTCCTCTCAAGTCTGCTGCTCTGAAACACGCCTCTGTGAGTAACCCCCCTTTAAAAGATGCTTCCGTCAACTTACATTGAAATAAAACAGCTTTCTGTAAATTCGCACCATCTAGACAGGCTTTGCTCATATTTCCGCCATACCAGTCTACTCCGCTTAGGTCTTTTCCTTGAAGCTGCGCTCCAGGTAAGCATACTCTCCAAAATTCTCTTTTATCTATGTCTAGAAGTTTTGCTACAAGTTCACTAGGATTAGAAAGCATAAGAAACTTTAATCTATCTGTTGTAATAGCCTGTAAATCTGTTGTTTTAAGAAGATTCCACAGTAAATCTCTCTTTAACTAGGATTAGACAATAGCCATCCTAATTAAGAATGGCTAGTAAAGAAATGTCAGAATTATATTGACATTTAGATTAAAATATGAATCTGCTTTCCTCACTTGCCCTAACTTTGGGAGTTAGTTGTATGAGAGTCTTGCTGAGTTTGACTTGAGGAACAAAGCTTGTTGAAGAGATTAGGAGGAATTTGTTCAAAATGCTCTAGCAAGAAATCCATTAAAGCGAGATTACGTAAGTCTAGTGTTAGCGGAGGCCGATAGTTGTGACCTCTTCTAAACCAGCGTTGCACCGTAGGAAGCGATCGCGAACAAATCAAGGCAAGTATTTCGTAGTTTACCTGCCATTTGGAGTAAAACTGCCGAGGAGTCATTCCTAGTTCACAGTTGGCGTAGAGTTGGATTAGTTGTTGCTCTCGCTCTGTTAAAGGACGAGCATTTTTCATAGAGCTTTTTCTGATGCTAAAGGCTCCAAGTCTTCTTCCCAAGCAGTGTCTGCAACTGTCCAGGCTACGCTGGGGCTATCTTTAGCTAACCAAATCAGGTAGCGCCACATCCAACAGCAGCGATGAGGTGCAAAGCTGTAAAATCTCCCAATCGCAATCCCCCAATCTGTGTGATCATCAGACGAAACCCACCGTAGTTTGTCGCCGTACAAAAAGCGAGGTGTTTCGACATTTGGGAAATGGCTTGGCAAGTTAATCGACGGCGGCGGTATTTCTACATTAATTTGGCTCAACAGCGAATCTGATTTGCTTTGCTGAATGGCACTTAAATAACTGGCAACTAGATTATCTTCGAGGCTATGAGTTAACCTTTGGATGAGTATGACTACTAGGTTTTCTAGCTCTTGTTTCTCCACCAAGTATGCCGCATCAAAATCTGGATCGGAAAAATTGCTTAACCGTGATAGTAGCTCTGTAATACCAAAGTCATCTAAAGCCTGTTGATAAGTATCCAAGCGATCGCGTTGAGCGCTCACAGGTTTTACCATAGATAAAATCTCCTTGAATGAGGAAACCATAAGCCAGCGTCAGCCGTGGAAAGTTGGGCGCTGGCTTTTGGTATTTTTTTTGGTTAGTCAAGTTCAGAGCAGTGAAGTCCAAATGTTGCAAATAGACTATGAAAATTAGGATAAACCAACTGGGTCAGTTACCGCAACTGCGCTAACTGCCGTATTTGATCTGAACAGACCAAATGTCACAATGAGGCTAATTTGTGTTGATAGGGCAGTTGTGACAGAAGAAGATAAGACAGTAAATTTCCGAGTTTTTCTGCCGGAGGCTGAGAGAACCAGATTCAAGATTGCCTGTGCCAAGCATCGAACCACGATGAGTCAGAAGGCACTTGAGTTAATTCGTGCATGGCTGGATGCGGAAGAAAACGAAAACTCCTGACCTGGAAGGGTTAGGGAGGTTAAGGGGTAATTCCGCTACTTCAAACCTGTTTCAGAAGATTCAATTTGAAAGAAATGCTCATTGATGGTATTAAATCATCCAGGTATATTAACAAAGTAAGTGGTGAGACACTACTTTTGTTTTCAGGTGTCATACTATGCCTTAAAGCACTTCCGCCTGCTATGAGGTATGCACACAGTCTCAAAAGTTAGGATAGAAAAGGGATATGGGTAAAATTGTGCTTCATAATAGCCGGAAGTGCTGTAATGGCTTATCGGAGCTAGTTAAAACTGAAAACTTAGATTATTCACAGCCAATACAGCTTGGTTGTGTTACCTAATACCAATTTTCTATGAAGTTACACTTAATAAAGCAGAAATGATGTAATCCCATCTACTAATTAATACGATTGCTTCGGCAGAGATAGAATCAAAAACCTGTTTTAGCTTTCGCCTTAATTCATCTAAATTAGTGCAATATTACCAAGACAATTTGTACTTAATGTGTTCCCATAAACCTTCAATGGGGTTTAGCTCTGGACTATTGGTAGGCTGAAAAATTGAGATAACATTATCAGGCCATTTTAAGTCCAAAGATTTGTGAAAGCTGCCATTGTCCCTTTTCAACCCGATTTAGAATTTGCTTGAGGTATCCACTAAGTGCCATTTAACACCTTTGCATCACTAAATTTTAATTGTAGCAAAGCAGATTTCTTATTTCTTCGTTTAGCAATACAATATTTCATTGATAAACTGTAGTCAATAATTAATTTAACTAAAAAAATTAACTAAATGACCTACTTGTTTGATTGACAGACGATTACCAATTGCGTTCTCTAAGCTCTTCCACAGCATCCTCCTCTTCTATATTTATCTGAAGCAATTGAATTAGTCGTTGAGCAAACAGTCTAACTTGAACATTTTCATCTGTTAACCAAGGTGATAGTTCTTCAATACGTTGCTTATAAAAGTTAGACATTGGCCCCACAACTACATCGGGAGTAGAGTTGATAGCACAATCAATATATGATGTTACATCTTCATTCTGTGTCCGCAGAATAATCTCTCGACTCAATTTATAAAAGTTTTGTCCAGAGTTAAATTCACTAATAATATTGGCTACGGCTTTTAATTTATCAATATCTCCAGTGTCAATCCACTCCATTAAAACCCGATATAGTTCACCTGCTAAATTAAGAGAAATTGCTTGTAAAAATGCAGGAGCTTCTAAGCTTAGTAACAATTCATCCTCTAGCATCCAATTTATTATGCGGCGTAAAATCTCAGGATATTCTGGTTTTGATTGTATATTGTCAAAAGCTAAGGAGAAAGGTTTGGGAAATGCTTCGTAAAAATTGCTAACTGAATACTGATTAGATTTAGCTTTAATTCGCCGTTCTATAAAATCTATTAGCCGGATTGGAGCAACATCACCAAGGCGCTTTAAGCATTCTTCTGCATTATGATGTAAGTGAGAAAGTCGTTCAAAATGATGGATAATCTCTACCAAGTCTTGTGAGTTATTAAATTTAACAGCATATTCATTGTTGCTACCGAGCTGCCATGATACTGTCTCAGATACATGGTGCAGAATATTTTCATTACCACGAGCAGCTAAAGCTTTTAAAAGTTCTACCACTAAATCGGAATTGTACAGTGCAAGTTGCTGTAGACTCCAGAATATTTCTGGATCTAGTACAGGAGATTCTTTCGCTACAAGTCGGCTGAGAATATGCCATTCTTCTTCTAGCTGAGGTTGGCTCCATTCAATAAAGCGGTAACTGATGGCGATCGCCACCCAAAGAACGGTATCATCTTGTTCAATCCATGAACTTACGTATGTTCTAGTTAATTCTTGGTTACTCAGACGCATTCCTGCTAAAACAAAACCAAGATGCTGTTTTAGACTATCACTGTTAGTTATTACCTGCTTTATAAAGATTTCAGCTAGTTCAATTTGTGTTTGTCCAAGTATCCTCAGCAGATAACTGAGACCAAAAGTGTTATTTTTCCCGATACTTAAAGTTTGGTAAGCTATAGTCTCTAATTCTTGGATAGATTTCTCTAGAGTTAATCTTGAAATGGATTGAACATATTCATGAATCTTTTGCTGCTTTCGTTCTTCTATTTCTCGCCATTTATCAGCTTGTTGCCAATCAAGTTGATTTTCTTCATCATCTAATCTGTAGCGTCCAACAAGAAGACGGTACAGTTGATAACCTTTATGTTCTTTTAACTGTTGCTGTAGAAGATCCAGTTCTGCTGACTGATATTTGTGAAAGTTATTAGCTTGGTGTAACCATTCAGCTAGTTTATCTAAAATAGGTAGCTCTGCGTTAGGAAGCACTACTTGAGAGAAGAAATTAGCTGTTTTTGCACAATCAAAAGATAATTGCTTTAGAGTTTCAGCAGAAATTTGTTCTCTTGAGCTTAAGTAAGGTGTTGCTCCACTGCATATAGATTGAATAATGTGCAGTCGGCTTGGGAAGTCTTGTGACTTTTGATATACCGTATATAAGATTTCTAGAGAATTTTCACGAATTTGTTTTAAGGTGTCAGATATTTCTAGATCGCCACGATAAACAATAATATTACCTGCCTGGATAGGATTAATCTCAGCACTATGAAAATCTATTTTTAACATACACTGGATTAAAGACAGGCTCAGAGGCAGGTTAGCAGTCAAGTTTTGCTTTAACCAGTTTGAGATAAATTCAAGCAATATAATTTGTACTGTGTAAGGCTTATTTCTCTTAAATTCGGCAATCTTAATTAGTGCTTTTATTGCTTTATCTCGAACTACCCAATATTCTTGTGCCTCTGGTTGATATATGGCAAGTTTATGTAAATAGCTAATGGAATCACGTAACCCACCTCTATATATAGTTCTTTCTAAAAGTTCAACGGCACTACTTAATACCCATTCATGGCTAATCTGAAAACTTGCCCAAAATTCGTCTGGAATATTTTGTGGTGGTAGTTCAGGTGCATCAACAACCAAAGCGACGATAGATATAACATCGTCTGGTCTTAAGTATGCTATATCTTTTAGCCAGTTTAAGAGATTGAAGCGAAAAAAATTACCTTCTTGATTTATCAATCTACGGAATTCATTTAATTTATAAGTTAGTAATGAACCTGCTGCTGAAGATTCTCCTTTAAATTCAGCTTCAGCCAAATTACTAAGGATTTCTTTTGGTTTAAAATTAAAGAATGGATCGATAATTTGCTTTTGATAATCTTCTCGTTTGGTTTTAGGGTCAAAAAAGTGAGAAATCAAAATGTGATCAGCTAAAACTTCAGATACAATTTTTATGGTTTTACAGTATTGTTCTACGATACCTGCTTCAACTAAACGAGCTATTATTCTTGGTTGATCAATTGGAGAAATACCAGTAACTTCATAAATCTTTGCATTTAATTCATCATTACCAAGATTGATGTTTCCAAGAGCAGCTAGTATTTGCAGATAGCGCATGTAAGTTTGGTAAGATTGACGATCGCTGTTATCACCTGCCTCTAAATCTTTAATGATTTCATCTAGGTAATTCGTTAGTATCTGTTCACGAGAGAGGTTTGTTAGTCTTTTTCCTTGCTGAACTAGGCGAGCTGCAATACCAGCAAATAGTGGATTACCTTCAGCAGTTTTAACTATGGCATAACGAACATCCTCTTCAGTAATTTTGTACTGAGAAGATTCTAGAATTTGGTTAATATCCTGGTTTGTTAAGGGTTTTACTTCAATATTGGCAAATTGATTATCTGGTAGTGTCCCTAACTGATAAAGGATTGAGTCTTTGAAAACGCTACGTGTAGATAAAATTAAGGTAACTTTATTTGCAAATTCAGGGTTGACGAGAACTTCACGCAACTGAGATAAAAGGTTAAAGCGGTGAGCATCGTCTACAATAATGACGTGCTGGCGATCGCGATCTAGTGATACTAAATCTGGTTCAATTGACTCGGCTGTATTGCGAACGTACCACAGCAATCTCCCTTCAGGAACAATTTCTGGCAATGACAATAGCAGACGTGTTTTGCCTAATCCACCAGATCCGTGTATGACAATAACCCTAATGCTTCCAACTAAAACATCTTTCAATTCTTGTCGGATATTTTCTCGTCCAACGAAAAGTCCTTGGTAATTTGTTAGTGCTTGCTCTACTCTGGCTGCAAATTCATTGTATGTAAGCAAGCTACGTATGCGACTAACTTCAAGAACTTTCTGAAATACTTGTCGTATCGTTTCGGCACTTGCACCTTTATAGATGCGTTGGTGAAACCCACCGAAGGTATCGCCAATTTGGATATCTTGGCCATGTCCAATGTTGATGTTATACTTGCCCAACTGTGTGAATTGTTGATTCTTGCCCACAATTAAAATATGTCGGAGCAATAGCAGATCAGCCTCAGTGTATTTCCCGGCAACAATGCGGTCAAGGATGGCAATTGGCTCATCAGATATATTTTTGGTTGCCAGTCTGAGGTTAGTCATCAAACGAAGTAAACATTTGAGCATATATAAAATTTGACAAAATATACTCAGTATTATAATTTGTACTAAAATTTAGTAAGTTATAAGTAATTTAAGAATACCTACGCCAAACTTTGATGTTACCGCCTTCGCTACCAGTAACAAAATTTTGGCTATCTGAACTAATAGCAAGACAATTGATTGAGCTTAGATGAACTTCTAAGAGAGTGTGTAATATCTCTTGTGTTTCTAAATCCCAAAATTTGACTACGCCTCCTTCGCTACCACTGATGAGAGTATTAGCATCGGGATAAATTGCTAGACATTTTACTGGGGTTTTTCCTCTGTCTAGTGTGTGGATTAATTCTATTTGTTTAGCGGAATTTATAACCCAGATTTTAATGGTTCTATCGGAACTAGCAGTGATCAATGTTTCACAATTAGGAGTAAATAATACTGTATTAATTGAACTTTCATGAGCTTGTGCAAGGGAATAAATTAATTTTCCTGTTGTTAAGTGCCAACTTTTAATTGTGCCTGCTTCACTAGCAGTTATCAATGTTTGTTTATCTGGGCTAATGCTAATTGCTTTGATGGGGGTTGTTCCTGCGGGTAAGTTGTGAATTATCTCTTTGGTAAATAAATCTATTACTTTGAGTGTTCTATCAGAGCCACAGGTAACAACAGTTTGACAATCAGGATTGATGGCAACACAGTTAATTGCGCCTTCATGTAATTTTGTGGGATTGCCAACTAATTCTCTAGTGAGTAAGTTCCAAATTCTGACTGTGCCTCCCTGACTACTAGCTACAACAATCTTGCCATCTGCACTAATAGCTAGGGATGTAATAGCTGTTTGGCTGGGGGGAGAACTATAGAGTAATTGCATAGTTCTCAAGTTCCAAAGCTTGAGTGTTTTGTCATTGCTGCCACTTACCAATGTTTGCCCATTAGGACTAATTGCTAAAGCGTTGACTGCACCTAAATGACCTTTGAAGGTGTGCAAGTATTTCCATTTTTGCAATGATTTATCTGCTCCTCGGCTGGGAAGTGCAAATTCTTCTAATACAGCTTGAATAATTGTTTTAATAGTGTTTGCATCAGTGCCTTGGTAAATCTTATCGCCTATGTGAATATCGCCTTGCCCTTGTCCAATGTTGACGTTGTATTTGCCTAACTGCACTACATTTTGGCTACTACTGGGAGTGAGTGATTGGCGTAAACTTGCAAGGTCGGCTGTTGTGAAATTGCCTGCTAGGATGCTGTCAATAATAGCAAGGGGGTCATTGGGGCTAGTCATTACCAGTATCTCCTATTTTGGGTTTTCATTTTCCTAGTTCAACCTTTCCCAGCGTAGGAAATGCAAGCGTCCTGATGCTTCACCCGCTACAAATGTAAAGCCATCAGATGAGACGGCACAGCACAAAATAGCACTGTCACCAGTCCAGGTGTGCAGGCAACTGCCAGAGTTTAAATCCCACAGGCGCAGGGTTTTGTCTTGGGATGCGGAAACAGCCTGCCCCCCGTCTGGGGTGATGGCTACGGCATTGACCATAGATTCATGCCCCTCTAGGGTGTGCAGGCAACTGCCAGAGTTTAAATCCCACAGGCGCAGGGCTTTGATTGGATGCGGAAACAGCCCGCCCCCCGTCTGGGGTGATGGCTACGGTATTGACCACAGATTCATGCCCCGCTAGGGTGTGCAGGCAACTGCCAGAGTTTAAATCCCACAGGCGCAGGGTCTTGTCATCGGATGCGGAAACAGCCAGCCCCCCGTCTGGGGTGATGGCTACGGCATTGACCACAGATTCATGCCCCGCTAGGGTGTGCAGGCAACTGCCAGAGTTTAAATCCCACAGGCGCAGGGTATTATCATCGGATGCGGAAACAGCCCGCCCCCCGTCTGGGGTGATGGCTACGGCTTTGACCGAATATTCATGCCCCGCTAGGGTGCAACGTAAAAGTCCACCAGCCTGATGCAAACTCGGAGTCAATGGACGTAACCAGCTAGTTTGCCCTGTATGCTCTAGCATGGTTTTGATCCCCGGCATTTCCTGACTCATCAATCGACCATATAATTGACTCCAAAATTGTTTGGGGTCGTCTGCTATGGCTTTAAGACTCAGTAAAATTGCCTGCTGCACTAAACGTAATTCTTCATCTTCTGGGAATTTATCAAAATCAGCAATTAAAGAAGTGGCATTAGTTGCTGACAGTTTGGCTTGCAACCAGTTAAATTCCCGCAATAGTTGCCGAAATTCATCTCGGCGGTTGGCTTGCAGCAAATGGTAGCCCAACTGCTCAAAAAAGTACCCATCCTTGGGGCCTGTTGCCCAGCCATTGCCACATTTGCCTTGATAAGCTTGCAGTAGTTGCTCATGTAACGCTGGTAAGTCGTTGACTTGCTTCCGCACATAATCAAGCTGGAGGTCATGAAGAGTCAGGCGACCTGATTGATCTTGCTGCGCCAGTGAACGATTCACCAGTGTTGTAACAATTTCATCTACATCTAATTCATCCAATCCTTCCGGTTCCCAGAATGTCTGTAAAACTCCTACCGGAATGGGAGTATCTTCGGGAAATACAGCAAAATTTAGGTATCGTTCTTTTTTCTCTGGCTCTAAAGCATCGACGCTTACCTGAATTGCTCGCAGCAAGTCTGGATAAGGATACTCTGGGAATTGCTGCTTAATTTTTTCTAAGTCAGCATTTTTTAATCGTTTTAGCAACCCTCCCCAGAGATTGGGCTTACCTTTAGCCATTGCTCCCACCATCGCCAGAGCCAGAGGTAAATTCTTACACTCCTCTGCTACCGCCTTAGCCTCACTCGGAAGAGTTTTTACTGCTTGCTCTGAAGCCTGTGCTAATAATTTTAGTGCTTGCTCATTGCTCAACAAGCCCAACGGATACTCTTGTGAACCCAGCTTTTGAATGATTTCGGTATTACGAGTAGTAATAAGTATATGGCTGGTTTCACCTAAACCTGTAAAAGCCTCAGCGTGTTTCAGATCCCAAATATCATCCAAAATCAACAAGCAAGCTTTGCCTTTTAGCAAATTACCCAAGAAAATCTTGCCTTCCTGAGCATCCTTAAATTGTGTTGGCTCTCCTGTTAACGCCCCTACAATCGAAGCTTGCAGATTGATCAAAGTAGGTGTTTGACCAAGTGTTACCCAAACAATACCATTACAAAATCGTCGCCTTACTTCTTCATCTCGTGCTAATTCTGCGGCTAACACCGACTTACCC
>JADEXV010000111.1 GCA_015206945.1 Nostocales cyanobacterium LEGE 12452
CAGGGGAGCAGGGGAGCAGAGAAGAAAATTGCCAATCCAAAATCGCTGAAGCCTGAAGATATTGGGTTTCGCTTAGGGCCGCGCATTAATGCTATTGGTCGAATTGGTAATCCTCAAACCGTGATTGAATTGCTGACTACAGATGACATGGGAGTGGCGCTAGAAAGAGCAATGCAGTGCGAACAAATCAACGCTTCTCGCCAGGAGATGTGTCAGCAAATTGAACAAGAAGCGATCGCTTATGTAGAGGCAGAATTTGTTACGTCTCTACAACAAGACCGTGTATTAATTGTTGTTCAACCCAATTGGCATCATGGCGTTATTGGCATAGTCGCCTCCCGCTTGGTAGAACGTTACGGCGTTCCCGTGTTCATCGGTACTTATGAAGATGAGGGACATATACGCGGTTCTGCACGCTCAATTCCAGAGTTTCATGTGTTTGAAGCTTTAGAATATTGTCACGATTTACTAGGCAAATTTGGTGGACATAAAGCAGCCGGGGGATTCTCTTTACCAGCAGAAAATTTACAGGTGTTGCGATCGCGTTTGATTGACTTTGCTAACCAGTGTCTTGAACCCCAGCATCTCAAGCCTCTGCTCAAAATTGATGCGGAAGTCAACCTCAATCATCTCAATCAGCAGCTTTATCAACAGCTTAATGCTCTACATCCCTGCGGTATGGACAACCCCGATCCAGTTTTCTGGACACCTAATGTCCAAGTGGTTGAGCAAAAAATCGTTGGGAAGGGTCACATTAAACTGACAATTGCCCAAACTATTGATAATCAGGAGTATAGAATTAAAGCGATCGCTTGGCGTTGGGGTGACTACTTCCGCTTACCACCGCGTGTGGATGTGGCTTACAAACTGCGAGAAAATTACTTTAACGGTAACACCAGCATCGAATTAGAGTTAATAGGTGTCAGATTGCCAATTCAGCTTCAGCAATATTTTGCTTCGCCACCTACGCCGTCAATTACCACCTTTGAGCACAATCAGCGACAGTATACTTGTGGCTTCTATAAAAACGGTATTGAAGCAGAATTAAGAATTAAAAATACTGAAGGCAAAGTTTTAGCCATACAGCCAGGACATATAATCGGTTTACTGGGCACTAATCGTCAAAACGCCAAAGAAGTTGATATCTCTCAGCCACAGTATGACAGTATTATCCAAGCTGCCCTTCAGGCGTTATCAGTACTGAGTGCTGAATCATGAGTTATGAGTTTTAAATTCCAAAATTTTCTTCTACTCAGCACTCAGCACTCAGTACTCAGAACTCTTATAGGTTGCCGTTGCGAAATGCCAGCAAAAAGATTACCACTGGCCCAGCAATTACAATTAGTGCCACGGACAGCAATTGGAAAATAACTTCCCAATTGATACTGGTAAAAGCGTTAAACAAAGAGTCAAACATTTTTCCTTTTCTCCTCCCAATAGTCTTAAAAAATTCAATAACTTAATTAGAAAACCCGAAATCGATCATATATGGCTATGGCCTGTTAGATTTAATTTACTTAACAAAATTATAAGAAAAGATATAAAAACGTAAAATAGGAAGATTGGGATTAGGGAATAGGGGACAGGGAATAATCTGTCCCCTATTCCCTGTCCCCTATTCCCTTCTTCAATCCCTAATCCAAAATGTCAACTTGGCAATGTGTAAAGCAATGTGGAGCCTGCTGTAATCTCGATCCAGCAGAGCGTCCAGACTTGGAAGAGTATCTCTCACCACCAGAACTAGAACTCTACCTCAGCATGGTAGGCGAAGGGGGATGGTGCGTTAATTTCGACCATACCACGCGAGAATGTCGCATCTACGCCAATCGTCCGCGCTTCTGCCGTGTGGAATCAGAAGTGTTTCAAGATATGTATGGGGTTGAACCAGAAGAAGTCAACGATTTTGCTATTGACTGCTGTCGCCAGCAAATAGAAGGAGTTTATGGCGATCGCAGTTTAGAAATACTACGCTTCGACCAAGCTGTTGGCCTTTGACATGCAACCCTCCTTTTTTTGTGTGAGATTGCAATTTATGACAAAAATCTGAGAAAATGATAGAAATATGAAAAGACCCTAGCAACCAAAACTACTGCTTGTGAAACTTGACTCTGTACCTTTGGAGATTTCTGGCATATCTCACACTGAGATCGAGCTAGAACTGAAAGATAGCAATGATATTAACTTAACTCCCGCGATCGCTTCGTCAGTTCAGCCTGTAATTGCCGATAGTCCTCAAAAGCAGCAATCAGTGCTAGTAGTTTTCGGTACGACTTTTATAACCATTTTTCTAGCAGAAATTGGAGATAAAACTCAGCTATCCACTTTATTAATGAGCGCACAATCTCATTCACCGTGGGTGGTATTCATCGGATCTGCGGCGGCGCTAATAACCACCAGCTTATTAGGTGTACTTTTAGGTAGTTGGCTAGCCAATCGACTCAGCCCGAAAACTGTAGAAAAATCAGCCGGCGTGATGCTGTTGGTAATTTCCCTAATGCTATTTTGGGATGTACTTATTGGTAATTAGTCATTGGTCATTAGTCTTCCCTACTCCCCGTAAATAATATGGATTGGCATCTTTTAGGACTGAGCTTTATTACAGTTTTTTTATCAGAATTGGGTGACAAAAGTCAGCTAGCGGCGATCGCACTTTCAGGACGTTCTAATTCTCCACGTGCAGTATTTTTTGGTGCAGCAGGCGCATTGCTGTTGACAAGCCTGTTGGGATCTTTAGCAGGGGGTGCAGTAGCGGAATTATTACCTACACGGGTTTTAAAAGCGATCGCGGCTGTAGGATTTGCCATTCTTGCTGCACGCCTGCTGTTATTTAACAATGAACCATCGGCAGATTCTGAACAAACACCTTAGAGAAGAATTCAGAATCCAGGAATCAGAATTTATTCTTCGTGGGTTATTGGAACCCACCAAAGCTTTAAACCAATTCACTCATTACTCCTCTACGAGACGCTGCGGTAACTTGCTTCCACGTTCGCGTAGCGTCCCGCAGGGAAGTGGTACGACAAGCTGCTTCTCTACGAGAGGCTGCGCCAACGGCTGCGCTCAGTACGAGTCAGTAACCATCGTACTCCTGAATTCTGACTCCTGAGTTCTGAATTCTTATTTATAAAAGTTCCCAAGCAGTTCCTTTGTAGCCGTATTGAAAAATTTCTGGATGCAAAATTTCGGCCAAAATTTCTAGAGAATCTACCAGTCGCGGCCCTGGACGATTGAAGTAAGAATTGCCATCAGTAATGTAGACTCTACCAGCTGCGGTAGCGTGTAGTTTTTCCCACTCTGGACGTTGAGTTAATAAATTGGCTTCTTTGCGAGTGCGGTTTAAATCAAAGCCACAAGGCATAAAAACAATTACATCGGGATTAGTTGTTAATAGTGTTTCCCACGGCAAGATCGGAGAAGGCTGACCTGTAGCGCAAAATAGAGATTGTCCTCCTGCTAAGTTAACTAATTCAGGAATCCAATTAGCGGCTACCATCAAAGGATCAGTCCACTCGATACAGGCGACAGTAAGCAGTTCATCTAAAGAAAGTCCTTGGATTCTTTGCTGACAAATTTTGACGCGAGCTTCTAAATTTTCTAAGACTTTTACTGAGTCTACGCCAAAGGTATTGCCGACTCGCTCAATATCAGCCCAAACATCCGGGAGAATATTGGGTTGTAAAGAAATAATCTGAGGTTTACTGTCAATCAGTGTAGCAACTGCCTTTTCAACATCCTGTAAGCTAACAGCACAAACATCGCACTGGTCTTGAGTGAGAATATGGGTAGGCTGCAATTGCTCTAAAACATCTGTTTTGATTTCATAAATACTCAGAGCAGATTGCAATAACTTGTTCACTTCGTCGTTAATTTGGCTGCTGGAGGCATCACTGTTTAAACGTGCTTGTGTACAAATGGGGCGATTGAGGATTTCTGGAGGGTAATCGCATTCGTGCGATCGCCCTACAATAGCATCAACCAATCCTAGTGTCGCTAAAATCTCTGTTCCACCGGGAATCAGGGAAACAATTCTTACATCGCTATTTGTCATCGCTCCACCTCCGCAAAAGCTTGCCGTTACCTTAAGTTTGGCAGAATTTGAGCCATTAAGTATCTTTCTCTAGGAGAATCAAGGGTATTTTGCTAGTCAGTACTAAGCAAGAAATTGTACTGGGGATTGGGTATTGGGAAGAATCTTTACCAATCCCCAGTTTCAAATTAAAAATACTATACTACTTGTACTACTTGATAGTAGAATTACTTAATAGTGAAATTACTTCAAATGTTAATTATCCCCTGGCAAAAATTAATAGTATGAAGTAACAGAAGTAATAAGCAAAATCTAGCTTATAACTAATTAGCCAGAATTATAAAATTTGATTAGAAAAATTATACTTTCCGGTTATGAAAAACCCTATCAAGTAATTGTAGTTATACAAAGACAGTTTTACTTTTTCCGTAGAACTGCAAGTCCAAATTATTTATTCTTGAGGGCAACTAATGCAGGTGGTGTCAGCTAGAGATATTACAGAGCACAACCAGGCCCAAGAGGCTTTACGAATCAAAGAAAATAGTCGGCGAAAACAAAGCCAGGCTTTGGTGCAACTGGCAAGAAGCAAGACATTTCAGCAAGGTAATCTCAATGCCGTGTTGAAGGAAATCACAGAAACTGCTGCTCAGACGCTATTAGTAGAGCGAGTGGGGGTATGGTTATATAATGAAGAACGTTCAAAAATTGAATGCATTAATTTATATGATGTCAAGACTAAGGAGCATACCTTTGGTAACTCGCTTTTAAAAACAGATTTTCCTGCTTATTTCCAGGCTTTAGAAGAGGAACGTACTATTGCCGCAGATGATGCCAGAAACGATCCCAGAACTCAAGAATTATCCGAGTCTTATTTTTCAGTTTTGGGCATCACATCTATACTAGATGCACCAATTTGGTTAGAGGGTCATTTGGTAGGCGTAGTGTGTCACGAACACATAGGCGAAGGTCGTCAATGGACTTTAGAAGAAGAGAGTTTTGCTGGCTCAATTGCAGATTTTGTGACGTTGGCTATAGAAGCGAGCGAGCGAAATGTCGTACAGGAAGCACTGCGACAGAGCGAGGCACAATTTCGGGCGATTTTTGAGCGTTCCTCTATCGGCATTGGACTTATAGATATGAAAGGGCAGATAGTTGATACCAATCTGGCACTGTGCGAGATTTTAGGATATAGCCGAGAAGAGTTATACGGCAAGCGCTTTACAGATTACATTTCCATAGAAAGGGAGGGTTTAAAACTTTACAAACAACTGATGTCAGGAATTCGCACAGAATTAAAGAGAACTTCGAGGGACGGATTACAACCCTCTAAACATCAGGAACAGCTTGTAGAAAGACATCGTATTGAAATAGAAAGACGCTGCCAGCATCAAAATGGTAGCTTAGTTTGGACTCATATCTCTGTTTCTGTTATACCAGGCAGCAATGGTAAACCTGAGTTTTTTCTAGCGATGATTGAGGATATTACTGAACGTAAGCAAACAGAGTTGAAACTACGCGCCTCCCAAGAAGCAGCAGAAGCTGCCAGTCGAGCAAAAACTGAATTTTTAGCAACCATGAGCCATGAGTTGCGGACACCTCTCAATGCGATTATGGGTTTGTCACAGTTACTGCAACAAGGAATAGTTGGCTCTCTGAATGAAAAGCAGAATGAATATATAAGTTGTATATATAGTAGTGGCGAACATCTGCTGGCAGTGATTAACGATATCCTTGACTTATCTAAGGTAGAAGCAGGTAAAGAGGAACTGTTAGTATCATCTTTGTCAGTAGCAGATATATGTAATTATGCCATTTGGACAGTGCGCGATCGCGCCTCAGAAAAGGGATTGCAACTAACACATAAAATTGATCTAGAAGCGGATATTTGTATTGGTGATGAGCGGCGCATCAAGCAAATGCTACTCAACCTGCTCACTAATGCGATTAAATTTACCCCAGCAGGTGAAGTATCTTTGGTAGTCAAAAAAGTGCCACAAGGAATAAACTTTACAGTTTCAGATACTGGAATTGGTATAGATTCAAATCACTTTCAATTTCTATTTGAACCATTTAAACAGCTTGACAGCCGATTAAATCGGCAGTATGAAGGCACAGGTTTGGGTTTAGCTTTAACCCGCAAATTAGCGCGTTTGCATGGTGGAGATGTGACTGTTACATCGACTTTGGGAGCAGGGAGCCAGTTCACTTTGTTTCTACCAAATCCAGTGCTTTCAGGAGCAGGAGATGAAGAAGTTTAGGAAATGATAATACAACATTCTCCTCATACTCTCCATCTCTCCCCAAAAATAAAACCATTTTGGTAGTCGAAGAACAAAACACTGGCATAGTGTTGTAAGATTATCTGCAAACAATTGCCTACTAAGTCAAGTGGATCGGTAACAAAAACAAACGTTTGGGACTGAACGAAACGCCAATATAGACGCTACGCGATCGCATAATTTGAGCGATCTAAAACTCATATTTTATTTCTGAAAAAACTCTTTATAACTTAAAGAACCTTCTTGACCGTTGCCTCTTGCAAGAGTACCTGCCTATCGCGCTTGCGCTGCGCTTCTCGACGAGAGGCTTCTCTTTCAGAGACGCTAACGCGAACGCCAACGTGCACCACGCAAATAATTTCAAAAATCAAAAGACTCCCATAACAAGCACACATCAGTCGATAACCCGCAACTTGCGTTAGTAAACAAATTTAACAGACATTTCTTTACTGATTTACTAATTTTTCGATATATGATATCTTAACCTTCAGGCTTCTGTTACTTTAAAATCTACTCTCTTCCGTCAAAGTAAGAAAAATATTTTGTCTACTTAATAGAGGTAAATAAAGATGTTGATGAAAACTGAAAAATCTATTCGACGATATGTTGGAATTACGTGGAGATTATTTAGAGGTTTTCAAAAAGTCATTTTACGTGTAGGACGTCCTGTTATTTTATCTAATTCATATTTGAATAAAATTCCATTAGAAAAATTAGGCAGTAAATTAAATGGGTGGCAAGTTCCTATTGAATATATCAAAGATGATTGGATCTGCTACTGTTTTGGTGTAGGAAGAGATGCAACTTTTGATATGGCATTAGTTGATAAATTCGGTTGCCAAGTATTTTCCTTTGATCCAACTCCAACAGCTTTAAAATATATGGAGGATTTGAACTATAATAATAGACTAATGCATTTTTATCCTTGGGGTATTTGGAAAGAAGACACACAAATCAAATTTTATGCTGCTGTTAGCTCAAATGACTCTAATTTCTCTGTATTTGATCTTCATGGAAGCGGAGATTATGTAACAGCTGAATGCTACA
Source organism: Nostocales cyanobacterium LEGE 12452 (assembly GCA_015206945.1). Classification (GTDB taxonomy): domain Bacteria; phylum Cyanobacteriota; class Cyanobacteriia; order Cyanobacteriales; family Nostocaceae; genus Nostoc. The sequence continues at coordinate 7,354 of JADEXV010000111.1, forward strand.
CGCTAAGTTCTATAATGCGTAAACTAAATCATAAAAAAATTGATCTTCTCAAGATAGATATAGAAGGTTCTTGGTACGAAGTTCTCAAACAAATTATAAAAGACGGAATTCAAGTTTCTGTGTTGTGTGTAGAATTTGATTCTCCTGTTTCTTTAACACGAGTTAAAACTATTGTGGATGAGCTTACACATCTTGGCCTGTCTATAGTCTCTTTTGAAAAAAATAATTATGTCTTTGTAAATAATTCTTTACTTTCAGAAAGTGTTTAAAAAATTAAACTCTCTGTGCAGTTAGTAGATAAAAGTAGGGTGGGAACAAAACCACCCTACTTTTATACTTTAATCTGCTCCTTCAATTGGTGCAAAACCTTGACGTTGAATATTTTCTGTCACCGCGCGTGGTTCTAAAAATTGCAGGAGGTAATCAGGGCCGCCTGCTTTAGAACCTACTCCAGAAAGCTTGAATCCACCAAAGGGTTGCCGTCCAACGATCGCTCCGGTAATATTACGATTGATGTACAAATTGCCGACTTCAAATTCTGTCTGCGCCTGCTGAATGTGCGAAGGTGTTCTAGAATAAAGTCCGCCAGTTAAGGCGTAATTTGTACCGTTGGCGACTGCTAACGCTTCCTGGAAATCTTTCACCCGAATTACCGCCAGCACAGGGCCAAAAATTTCTTCCTGGGAAATGACCGCATTGGGCGATACTTCACTAAAAATGACTGGGCCGATAAAATATCCTTGTTCTGGTGCTGGTAATTCCAACGCCACTTCTGCTTCTGCCTTACCCTTCTCAATATACTCGCGGATGCGATCGCGGGCATTAGCATCAATCACTGGCCCAACTTGTGTACTCGGTAACTCTGCTTCCCCAATGTTCAAGGATTTTGTCGCTTCTACCAACCGCTGCACAAAGGCATCATAAATCGGTTGCAGCACAATCACCCTGGAAGCAGCAGAACATTTTTGGCCGCTGTAACCAAATGCCGACTGCACTACCCCCACAACAGCTTGGTCTAAATCAGCACTTTCATCGACAATAATGGCATTTTTACCACCCATTTCAGCAATCACCCGTTTCATGTGCTTTTGTCCGGGTTTTAAGATTGCCGCTTCTGCGTAAATTCGACAGCCGACTTCTTGAGAACCCGTAAAAGCAATTACATGAGTATCTGGATGATTTACCAAATAAGCGCCGACTTGCGAACCCTTGCCAGGTACGTATTGAAATACACCTTTGGGAAAACCAGCATCTTTCAAGATTTCTGCGAGTTTCGCTGCAATTACAGAAGATGTTTCCGCAGGTTTGAGGAGAGTGCAATTGCCTGAAACCAAAGCTGCAACAGTCATTCCACAAGCGATCGCCAGCGGGAAATTCCAGGGAGAAATCACTACAGCAATTCCCCGTGGCTGGTAAATATAACGGTTAGTTTCGCCAGGTATGTCGTAATTCACACCTTCGTCTAACCGTTCTATCTCATCAGCGTAGTAACGACAAAAGTCTATCGCTTCCGAAACCTCTCCATCAGCTTCCTTAACTGGTTTTCCAACTTCCAAAACTATCCAAGCTGAAAGTTCAGCGCGGCGGAGTTCCATCAAATCACCCGCTTTCCGCAAAATATCAGCGCGTTGTTTCGCTGGTGTTTTCTTCCATTCAGGAAATGCCGCTTTCGCAGCTTGCATCGCCTGTTCTGCCTGTTCAACGCTAATCAACCCAACTTTACCAATTACCTCACTGAAATTAGAAGGATTGAGAGAATCAACAAATTCCGGCGGATTGACATACTCGCCATTAATCAGTGGTAAATAAGTTTTACCCAATTGTTGACGAACGCTTTGGAAAGCTTGCGCCGCCTTCGTTCTCACCTCTTCTTCAGCGTAATCGGTGTCAGCAGCACCGAGGAAATGAGAGTGAGGAGTTAAAGAGTTTTCTTCTTTGATAATCGGCGGTGCTAATAACTCTTCAATTGGTCGATTTTCGAGATTTTGCCGTAAAAAAGAACTATTAGCTGTATTTTCCAACAACCGCCGAATTAAATACGCCATTCCAGGTAATAATTCACCGTAGGGACAGTAAACTCTCACCCGATAACCTTTATCAACCAACGCCTTGGCAACTTTATCACCCATACCGTAGAGGACTTGCAATTCAAAGCGACGGCGGGGGACATTTAAACTTTCAGCTATGGCAATGGCGCGAGAGTGCGATCGCACATTATGGCTACCAATGGCAGAATAGACATATTGATGATTTTCTAGCAACAATTGAGTGATGGTTTCAAAGTTAGCATCAGTTGCAGCTTTATTGTTGTAAACTGGCTGTTTCCAATGCTTTTGGGCTGCTTTGATAGTTTCTTGATCCCAATATGCGCCTTTAACCAAGCGAATTGTTAGGGGATAACCGCGCTGTTTCAACCAGGAAATTAGGTCTTCGGTATCTTGTTCGCTATCACGCAGATATGCTTGAATTGTCATGCCAATATCTGTGCGTTGCCGAAACTCTTCTTCTAGTAACAGTTTTTTCAGAATGCTGAGAGTTATATCTTTGTAGGCATACTGTTCCATATCAAAATGTACAGCTGCACCTAATTCTTTAGCACGACGTAAGAGAATCCGAATGCGATCGCTAACTCGCTCCTCACTACCTTTAGCATCTAATGGGTCAAATTGGGAATAAAATGCCGTTAATTTAACAGAAACCTGAACTTTTGGTATCGGTTCGCCATCAGCCTCATCAATCGCCGGAATAACTGCCCAATTCTTCGATGCTTCCACCAATTGTTGCATTAATTCTAGATAGCGTTCTAGATAAGACTGCGCTTCCGCTTCGGTAATTACTGCTTCACCAAGCAAGTCGATGGTAAAAGCCATTTTTTCTTTTCGCAGTCGTTCAACTGTTTTGATGACTTGTTTAATATTTTCCCCAGAAATATATTTATGGGCAAGTGTCTCAACCGCTGTACCAACGGTTGTAGCGGCAACTTGTCCAGGCATCGAGTCGGGATTAGCAAAGTTTAGCATTCCCTTCAAAGCTGCCGGTAATTCTACAGATTCATCGCCTAAATATTCTTGTAAATGTGAGGCAATTTCTGATTTACTGTGCAAAGCAGGTAACGTATCTATAAAGCGAAATAGCTGCACCCGCAATCCAGGATTACTCATTGCCCAAGCTAGTAATTTATCATCCCAACGCATTTGATCGCGCAGGGAAGAAAAAAACGAACGATTTTCCTGCGTTGCGGCGAGAAGTTGTTTAGCAATTTCTTGGGTTTTAGCTTCGTAGGTGCTTGTTTGTACTTGTAATACCACTGATAATAACTCCGTTAATCAAGGCAAGGTTTTTTGTCGAAAGCCTGTGTCTTCTATTTTGACGCTTTCATTTAGCTGTCACCATTATGCGAAATTCGTAATTTGGAATCTTCACCTCTGGTGACAAGCAAGCTACGTAATTCGTAACTCCTATAGCGCAATGATTTCATTGATTTAAGCTTCAATCCCACGTTTAAAAACGTGGGTTCCCTACACCCTCTGAACTGCGCTAGGGGTTGGATAATTGTTGCATCTCGTTGGCGAATTGGTATGGGATTATTCTGTAAAACTGCCAGAAAGGGGTCGCCTGTGAAGTTGCAGGGAAAACAACCCGTTAGCATATTGTAGATACAAGCCGCAACTGCCCAAATATCTACCTCTCACCAAACTTTGTATAATGAACCGTCCAAAGTTTCATTAATTTATAACTTGATTTATAACTTGTAAATATATTCGTGTAAACTCACTCCTAACACTTTCCTGGAAGTAAGGGTAGGAAAATTTTTCCTCTTTCTCCTGGCGGAGTTAGAAGGTGAGGTTCTACTTGAAGTCTTGTACTGCTGTTTTAACAGTATGTACTTATTTTTTCCAATACTCAGAATGGGTATACTGCCTCTATGGCTACAGAAAACTTTATGGATATTTTATTTTATAACTGGCAACACACACTCCAACCCTTTGGCGTTGACCAGGTAGCGGCTGAGAAAGCCTTTAATCTCTTGGTTGAAGCTTACTCTACCCCTGGTCGCTATTACCATACACTGAAACACATCGATCGCGTCCTCAGCACAATTGAGATTTTGCAAGGCTACACCAATAACCTAGCTGCTATTCAACTAGCTGCGTGGTTTCACGATGTAGTGTATGACACTAAAGCCAAAGATAACGAAGAACGAAGTGCAGACTATGCTTTTGAGTTGCTGAGTAATTTGGGTATTCCAGAAAGTACTATAACTACTGTCACCCGTCTGATTCTGAACACTAAAGACCACCAAGCTGCGGTGAATGACTATGATAGCCAAGTCTTAGTTGATGCAGATTTAGCAATTTTGGCTACTAACCAAGTTGATTATGAAGAATACGCTCATACCATTCGTCAGGAATATGGCTGGGTAGCAGAGGCAGAATATATCACAGGTCGTCAGCAGGTTTTAGAACGATTTTTACAGCGATCGCGTATTTATTTTACGCCTTTAATGTCAGAGTTTGCCGAACCATCTGCTCGTGGCAATATCCAGGCAGAAATTCAGTCTTTGTTGTCTCGTTAGCTTTATCACTGTTAGTAGCATAAAAATTTTTCTATATGAATTAGGGGAGAGCGATTTCCCTCCAATTCTGGGAACTATAAAAATGGCGGTTACTGACAAATATTACTACAATTTTGATGAGAACTCTTCAACAATCACCCTCACTTAGGGCAGTATTCCAACAAAAAATCGACACCAAAAAATCTACCAAACACCAAGAAATTCATGAAAGATTAGGTGATGGCTTTTTAGGTGGGTTGGGTTCATTAATGTTTGAATTTAACCAAGCAAAAAATCAATTCAAAGGCAATATGGGGGAATGGGGAGTATCACTACTTTTGCAATCTTTCCCCGATACATGGGTGATATTTAATAATGCTTTAATCCCCACTACCTCAGGCTCTCTAACGGAAATAGACCATTTAATTATCGGTGAGAGTGGTGTTTTTTTAGTAGAGGTCAAAACCTGGAAAGGCTCATTTAGCGCTTATAAAGATAAATGGAAACGGCGTGAAGGTAACAATTGGGTAGCAGTTGACAATAGTCCGACTTCTCAAAGTATTTACCATCAAAAAATGTTTAGTCAGTGGATTACTTCATTAATGCCTAACCTTCCTAATGGGTTTGTTGCAGCTCCAGTAGTCTTCCCAATTGCTAAATGGATAGGAGCAAATGATTGCTCAGTTCCAGTTTTACAAGGTATCCCTGCACTGCTACAGATGATCAATAGTTCTCCTGATTGTTTAGCACCAATACAAGTACAGGCAATTGCCCAAGCCGTTGAAAACTTGATACTTCCTACAAACACTAAACCGATTCTTAAGCCCAAACCTGTTAAGCGCCAGAATTCTATAATTTGAGTTTATTAAGTGCGCCAGGGTTAGGCAGAAGGCTTGACCATTGATGTGTACGGCGGCAATATGCCAATAGTCGCTGCCTTCTACCTCTAGTATCACTTATAAATTTGTTGGAAATCCCTTAGTTAACGTCTACCACCGCCACGATGAGGTATTTCAGACACTTCAGTATTTTCTAGCTTTCTTTTCGGTGCAAACATTTCTTGATGTTGTTGCTGTTGAATTTTTTGCTGTGCAAATTTTACACGGGTGCGAACTCCCACATCGGCATCATTATCAAGTATTTGCTGAAGTTGATTTGTAATCCGCGACGCTTGATCGGGTAAAGTGACTGCTATGGCGATCGCTAGTGTTTCTAAACTCGTCACTGCCGCATAGCGCACTATCCACTCTGGATCTTGAGAAATTAGTAATAGTGCCTCTAATACCTGCATCTGAACAGATTCCGCTTTTTCAGCAGGTAGTTGATGCAAGCGCAAAGTGCCTAATCCTCTGGCAGCTGCTCGCCGCACGCTTAAGGAAAAATCGTTTTTTGCTGCCTCTAACAAGGTATCCAGCGCCCGGACATCACCAATTCCCGCTAAGGCCCGAATAGCCCAGGCTCTCGCACTGTAGTTGTAGTCATCAATTAGTTCCAATAGTGATGGTACTGCGACTTGCCCGATCGCAATTAATCCATCTACTGCCGCCACTGCTGCCCCTGGATTGTTGTAGCCCAAAGCTGCAATCAGAGTGGGAACAGATTCCTCAATACCAGCTGCCGCTAACTCCTGAACTGCGTCTAATAAGCGATCCGAGGAGTCTGCTTCTTCCACAGCACGAATTAATATTTGAGCAAGGTCACTGTTATTCATAAAAATTTGCCATCAGTCATTAGGGATCTGCCAATTGTAGCTTAAGTCCTCCGTAGTTGACATCAGATATAAACCCCCTAACCCTTATCTCGCACTTATGTTAGGGGTTTACCTGTGATAAACGGTTAATTTAAGCGTATTAATAACAACTAATGCCTGGGAAATTATGACTACAAAAGCGAGTCCATCAAATTTATTACTTTAATTGCACCATCTGACAAAGTGCTTGTTGCTGTGTGCTTAACTTGATATTCTAATAATCCTTTGAGAGAAATTAGCTTCAGGCTATTTTCAGCAAGAGTTTCGGCGATCGCATCTGCTGCGGGTAGATAGCCAATCGCTCCCAAGTCTGCTAACACTGCTCGACGCAATTGTAATTTATCTCCTGCCAAAGCTTTTACTAACCGTTCTCCATAAACTGGTTCTTGGGTTAATTGATACATGGCTCGTGCGGCAGCATATTGCACCAATTCGATTGGATGCTCTAAAAATGGTTTTACCAAGGGGATACACTCAGTTGCCCTCAAGGCTCCCAAGGCTTCTAAAATGGCCTCGTAGGGTTGAGATAAATCAGGCTGCTTTGAGATCAGCTGCTCTCCTTGCAAACCTACTTGTAATAACTCAATCAGGGCGGGAATGCAAACCGGATCGCCCAGCATTTCTAAGGATTGTGCCGCTGCTTCCCGGACATAAAAATCTGAGCAGTTTAAACACGCAATTAAAGGTGAGACTGCCTGGCGATCGCCTAGTTTCCCTAAAGCCCTAGCTGCGTTCCGTCGCAGAGGATATCCGCCTTCTGGTGTTCTGTCGGCTTCATCCTCTAACGCTTTAATCAATCCTCTAACCGCAGCTGCTTCACAGATCCGAAACCTACCCAACCACCAGGCAGCATAAAAGCGCAGACCTAAATCTGCACTCTCAAGATTAGCGATCGCTTGTTCTACTGTTAAAGATTCACCATCACCAGAGTTATCTGTCGGTAATAAATCTTCAAGTTTCTGCGGACTGGAATTCATTATGAAGAAGGATGATCGCTTTGTTCGCTATTTGTTTGAGGTTCAGCGTTCAATGGCTGAATGCTGACTATTTTGCCACCCAAGCGAGTAATTCGCTGCATTTCTTGATTCATCCGGTTCTCAGGTACTGTGAAAAACACAGTGGCACTAGAACGAATGGGATAGTTTGTTTTGTCAGTTTCTTCACTTTGGCGCAGACCCACTACTTCATACCGAAAGTAGCGACTACTCGTTCTACTACTAATTGGCCCAACCATAAAATTAATTTCCTATTCTAAATTGTCATTAGTCTTTTGCCTTTAATAATGACATTGACTAATGACTATTGACTATTGACAAATGACGCTAAAGGGGTTTTACACTAGCTATTTTACCACCTTGTTTTACCACTCTCTGGAAGTAACTAGATAGTTCTTCATAAGGTATAACCACCGCTTGATTGACGCGGCGTGTGCTAGGATAACCAGCTCCAAAAACACCTGCTACTTCAATGCGGTAAAGTCTGCCTTCTTTACCAAAGGTTCCCGCACCACCAAAAGTACTGTTGGGGGTAACGCCTTTTTCAGAAGCAACGTATGAAAAACCGGAGGAAGCACCAGAGGGAGGAACAACGACGGATGCGCTATTGCGACCTAGTTCGCTAGCAAGGCGAGAAGATTTGCCTTTGAGTTGGGAGGTATCGCTACTGGCATAGCCGCGGTAAAGTTGGAATATCCGGCTAAATCCGACAGTTTTCTGTCCTGTTTGGGTACTAAAGCCACGATAGTAAGGCACTATATTTTCACCAAAGCTAGATTGATACTCTGGCGAATCGATATAAGAATCAATGTCGGCTTCATATCCCTTAGTTTGATACAAGTCTAAGTGATAGACGACATCAGACTCATCATAAGGGGCACGACCCAACAAATGTTTGTAGTTTAGTTCAATGACGCGAGTTTGGAAGTTGTCGTAGAAAAACTTGGTTTTGTACAGTTCCGATTTAGCTAGTTGACGTACAAATTCTTGTACTGTAATTTTGCCATCGCGGAGGATAGATTCAGCACTTGTCAGGCGGTCAGATGCCAATATGTAGTTGTTGCCCAACACCTGACGATAGACGGCAGCAATTACTCTTTCGATGTCTTCTTTGGTTGCATTTGGACGCAATTCCACAGGAGACTGATCGCTAAAAGGTTCTGTTCCCAGACGGGAAGCTGCTGTTGTAATAGCCATTGGTAATTTTCCTTTTGTAATTATTAATTGTTAAGGGGAGTAGGAAGTGAGGAGTTGAGAGTGGTGAAATTCCCTACCCCCTACTTCCTACTCCCCACTCCCCCCGATTCCCTATTTATACGGCTGTAATGCTAATAACCTTACTACCCTTGCGATTCAACTGCTGTAATTTACTAGAAAGTTGCTCGTAGGGTACGATCAATTCCGCAGTACCGCGCCGTACTACAGCTGAGTTTGGGGAAGCTGCTTGTAGTACTCTGATCCGGTATGTTTCGCCGCGACCACCTGTAGAGAGACCTGTCAAGGCTCCAGCAGAGACTGGGTAAATGGGTGAAGCTAGATTCTTAGCTACTTCCCAAGTGAGGCGTCCTTGTTTTTGCCCTTGAGCGCGATCGCTATTGGCATAACCCCGATACAGTTGGAACAGTCGGCTATAGCCAACGTTTTTCTGTCCTACTTGACTTCTAAAGCCTTTATAGTAGGGGACAACATTTTCGCCAAAACTCTCTTGATATTCTAATGAGTCAATGTAGGAATTAATCTCAGCTTCATAACCTTGTGAGTTGTAAAGCTCAACATGGTACGAAATCTCTGACTCATCTTCTGGGGCACGCCCCAATAAATGCTTATAATTCAACTCGATAAACCGAGTTTGGGAGTTGGAGTAGAAAAACTTATCCCGATAGAGTTCTGATTGAGCAATGGCTAGCACAAATCCCCTAACGGTGATTGCACCTTGCTGCAACAGTGATTCTGCACTCTCTAGACGGTCTCCTTCTAGTAGATATGCATTACCCAAAACCTGACGGTAAGCCGCCCGGATAACCACTGCCACATCTGCTTCTGTTCTATCAGGGCGTAGTTCTACTGGCGCTGAATTTTCAAACGCTCCAATCCCTAATCTTGCTGCTTGTCCCAAAGCTGCCATCTTTAACCTCCCAGTTTTAACTGCAAAACTGAAAATTTTTTAGAAAAATTTTTTCTAGTCTTTTAACAGTCTTTTTGAAATTGACACTCACCTTACTTTAAGTAAGGCGATTTTATAAGACATAGCTGCCTTAATATCCTGTTTCCACAGGTTCCCAGGCTCACCTTATCGGTTTGGCAGTCCCTTATTAGGGAGAAACTTCCAGACGTTCTCTACCGGATACTGCGCGTAGCTTGCTTCTCCGTAGGGGATCTGACTCGCTAACGTTGCGCCAGCGTCTTTCCTTCAGAACGCTCCGCGAACACGTAGCGTCTTGTAAGAAAAGGGAGAAGATTGCGCTCGCTGCCTCACCACATTTGCCACAAGGGCGTAGTGATATCTCCTTACGTTATTTCGGGTGTGTACTTTCCCTCAGTCCGAGGGTAGGTTTTTAAATCTTGTACTGACAAAAATATTGTGCCAATTGACGGTAGCTTAAAAGAGGCACTGGGTTGTGAACTTTCCCAAAGTTGTAGCAAATACCGTGCTACGTCGGCAGCTTTCATCCCTGTTCTAAAGCAAAAAATACAGAACTACGTTCCTCATTCTCCAGGGTTTTCAGCTAGCTTTTCTTAAAAAACTGCCCGGAGAGGTAAGCAACTCATAGAACTCACTTGTCATAAGAGCTGATTTCCTCTCCGGGCTAAAGAAACACTCTAGCTTAGAGTATTGATTACGTAGTCGATGTAGGAATTTGCTTCAACAGCTGGGTCGCCGCTGAGACCGTGGTTAGCTTTGATGTACTTGAGAGCTTCAATGTACCAGCTAGGAGAAAGATCAAAAGTCCGGTTGATTTCAGCCAAGCCAGAAATCAAGAAATCATCCAAGGGGCCTGTGCCACCAACAACTAAAGCGTATGTGATAATCCGCAAGTAGTAGCCGACATCACGTACACACTTGCCTTTACCGCGCGCATCAGACGCGAAGTTAGGGCCTTGTTGTTGAGTGGTGTAAGGGAACTTGTTATACACCGCTTGAGCAGCACCTTCGGTCAAGCGTTGAGCATTGGCACTCAATGCTTTTGCTGCTTGTAAGCTAGCAGGAGCTTGGCGGAAGCGACCAAAAGCAACTTGAATTTCGGTGCTGCTGAGGTAGCGTCCTTGAGAATCAGCTGATGCAATTGCTTCAGTTAGAGGTGTTTTTGTCATTTTGGTATTTCCCTTTTACAAACGTTATGGTTGAAATTTTGTTTTGTCCTATGGACAATTATTTAGTCAACATCAGCAAAGCTTGCTTTGCTTAAGCAACAGCAGCAGCAGCACGATCGAAATAGCTAGCTATTTCAGATGCCAAAGCGCTGCAATCGCCTCTGGTGATATTGTTTGTATCGTTAACAATTGCCAAAGAAGCTTGTTTCAGCTTTTGAATACCAACAGCAACTGAAGCTCCTGGGGTTCCCAATGCCAAATAGGTTTCCCGCAATCCATTGAGGGCGCGATCATCTAGAACGCTAGAATCGCCAGCAAAGATAGCGTAGGTGATATAGCGAAGAATGATGTCCAAGTCTCTGATACAAGCAGCTGCACGACGGCTGGTGTAAGCATTACCACCGGGAGTGATCAATTGGGGTTGTTCTGCCCACAAATCACGAGCCGCAGCAGCAACAAGAGCTGACGCATTGCTGGTAATACGGTTAACAGCATCTGCACGCTTGTTACCATCTTTGACTAGTTCGCTCAATGCATCCAATTGTGCATCGGAAAGATATTCGCCGCGTGTATCAGCTTGGGAAACTACTTTTGCAAATGCATCTAAAACCATTGCGTTAAATCTCCTAATTTGCTTGGTTAAGAATAATTGGACTCAAAACTGAATGGTTCAGTTGATTTTCGATGTCAGCACTGCCTGACGAGTTACGAAAGGTTTAAAACAGACATCCAACGAAATAAGTTTACGATCTCCAGGCTTTCAGATTAAAACTTTTGTTAAAAAACTTCAAACTTCTATGAACGACTGGAAAACCTGATTAAGATGTTGTTTTTTACTTCCAAGTTCTCTTTATACAATGCTGCCGTATCATAATTTATTACAAATTATTATTATGTTTGTGAAAAATAGTTACATAACTTCATATTTTTGTCTCTGTTTAGTTTATCAGCCGAGCGCTGCTTATGTGGGAGGGCAATAGGTGTTGTAGTTACTGTCACTTTGTAGTTATGTCTTATGTAAAATTACTCAAATTTATTTTGGAGAAAGGCAATAACGCGCTTGAATGCTTGGGAATCTTGGTAAAGAAAGCCATGACCGCCCTTAAAGAACTCTAAATACGAACCTGGTATCTGTTTTTGCATTGCCTCAAGATTGGCAGGAGGAGATATGCCATCGTGATGACCGCCGCAGATATAGACAGGAATATGTAGTTGAGAAAGCCGATTATATGTATCGTGAGCAGCACGAGCCTCAAGCTGGCGACGACGCCCAACTTCACGGCTTGGTTCGTCTTTACCCGCTTGAGATACTGCTAGTGTCAGCTTTACTAATTCCTGAAATTGTGTAGTTCGGCTAGAGAGCCAAGGTTCCTCTTGCCAACGGGTATCAGCAATTGTGATTTGCCGATGAGCTACTTCTTCACTAGGTAGGTTCGCGAGTTCATGTAGTGGATATGACGACCCACCATCACCCCCACTACTAGTACAGGCCAAAACAAGACGTTTAACGCGGTGCGGATAGCGCAGTGCCAACTCTTGGGCTACCATACCCCCAAAGGAAATTCCGATGACATGAGCGTTCTCCCACCCGACTGCATTTAACAAAGAGTCTGCATCGGCGGCGTAATCTGCTATGGTGTAGGGAATATCAGGTTTTGAAGTTTGACCCAGACCGCGCTGATCGTAGGCTAGGATTTCAAAGTGTGGGGCTAGTGGTGAGTCAAAAATAGTTGGCGATCGCTGCAAATCTACTCCAGTACCACTGATACTAAGTAGGCGTTGACCAGTGCCACGAATCTCATAATACATTTGCAGGTCACGAACAGATACAAATGGCATGAGTATTTTTCCTGATAAATTTTGGCGAATTTGGCTGAGAGAGCGATCGCAATATTTCTAAATAAGCATCTTTCTTTGAGTCTTATCGTATGTTATCAGACAGATTCTAGTGCAATCAAAATCCTTAAAGGGTGCGTAGGCGTAGCCCGCCGCAAGCATCGCACCCTTTAATATGTAGCATTTACCCTACTCAATGCTGATTACTGATTACTGATTACTGATTACTGATTACTGATTACTGAGTAATCAGCACTCAGCACTCAGCACTCAGCACTCTTCATTACTTCCTAGTTCCTACCAAACACACTACCAAGGGCACGCGCCATATTTTGTGGCTGCATTGCATCCATTGCGGCGGTGGGTTCGTAGCCACAATGAACCATACAATCGGCACACTTAGGATTACCACTCTTCTGGCCGTATTGACTCCAGTCAGTTTGTGCGAGTAATTCCTTAAAGGTGGAGTAATAACCTTCGTTTAGCAGATAGCAGGGTTTCTGCCAACCGAGAACGCTATAACTAGGGCTACCCCAAGGTGTGCATTCGTAGTCCTTCTCACCAGTGAGAAAATCTAGGAACAAGGGATTGTGATTGAAGTTCCAGTTTTTTTCACCACTTTTATAGGGAGCCAGAATTTCTCGGAAGAGGGCGCGGGTTTGTTCGCGGTGGAGAAAATGATCTTGGTCTGGTGCCCACTCGTAACTGTAGCCGGGAGAAATCATCATCCCGTCAGTATTTAGTGTTTCCAGAAAGTTAAAGAACTCTTGCATATCTTTAGGTTCAGTACCTTCAAAGATAGTGGTGTTAGTAGTAACACGAAAGCCTTTAGCTTTAGCGGCGCGAATGGCTTTGACAGCAATATCAAAAACACCTTTGCGATCTACGCATTGATCGTGTAATTCCCGCATTCCATCTAAATGCACGCTGAAAGTTAGATAAGGGGAAGGTTGAAACTTATCCAGACTCTTCTCTAATAACAAACCATTGGTACACAAGTAAATATATTTCTTGCGCTCAATTAATCCCTGGACAATCTCATCAATCTGGGGGTGTAGCAGAGGTTCTCCGCCAGGAATTGAAACAACTGGTGCGCCACACTCTTCCACAGCAGCAAAACACTGTTCTGGGGTGAGATTTTGCTTTAAAATTTCCTTTGGATGTTGGATTTTACCACAACCAGTACAAGCGAGATTACACCGAAAAAGAGGTTCCAACATCAACACTAAGGGGAAGCGTTTACGTCCTTTCAAACGTTGTGTAACAAGATACTTCCCAATATCCATAGCTTGTTGTAGATTAACTGCCATTGTTGCGATCGCTCCTCTTTTAAAGATAAATGCACCACTTTCTCAACCCCAAGATTTTTCTATGGGGTCTTAAATTTTGAATTTTGAATTTTGAATTTCCCAGAGGGGTTGACATATCCCTGAGCAACAAACCAATCCACAGCATCTTTGAGTGCGGCGTTCAGCGAAGATTGGGGTAGACCCAATTCTCGTACAGCCTTTGAAGCATTGTAATACATGGGTTGTTTCGCCATCCGAACGCCATCTAATGGTACTGAGGGCGATTTTCCTAATGGTGCGAGAATCTTTTCATCAACCCAGGCAACACTTAGGGGCAACCAAGCGGGTACTGTTTGTTGAGGTGCGCTCAGACCTGTGATATCGGCGAGTTGTTCGAGTAGTTGCTTGAGACTGAGGTTTTGATGGCCTAAGATATAGCGATCGCCAGATTTGCCTCGTTGCAAAGCCAGTAAATGCCCCCATGCCACATCTCGCACGTCAATAAAATTTAGACCAGTATCTAAGTAAAAAGGCATTTGCCGTCGTAAAAACCGCAGGATTATATCACCCGTCGGGGTAGGTTTGATATCCAACGAGCCAATGGGGCTGCTGGGATTGACAATCACTACTTCCTGACCTGTAGCAACGGCTTGCATAGCTTCTTGTTCAGCCAGAAACTTAGACTTTTTGTAGTCACCCACCAACTTTTCTAAGGGACTCTGATGTGTTTCATCCACAACTTCCCCTAACGATCCTACCCCAATCGCTGCCACTGAACTTGTGTAGACGGTGCGTTCAATGTTAGCTTTGCGAGCTGCTGCCAAAACATTGCGCGTACCCAGGACATTGTGACGGTGGAGTAATTCACGGTCTGTTTGCCACAGAGAATAATGGGCTGCTACATGAAATAGGTATTGACAACCTGCCATTTGTTGCCAGAGATTTGGATCGTTCAAATCGCCTTTGACAATTTCCACCTCTAAACCGTGTAGATTCTCCAAATTGCTGGTTGAGCGTACCAGTGCTTTGACTGCATATCCTTGTTGTAGGAGCAATCGTACCAAATGAGCGCCAATAAAACCCGTCCCACCCGTGACAAAAACCTGCATCAACTTGCCCCCCGCTCCCCTGCTTCCCGGTCACTGAGCGAAGCCGAAGTGCTGCTCCTCTTCTTAAACCGAGGAAACCAATCATCCAAGATGGTGTAAACTACCGGCACAACAATCAAACTGAGGATAGTGGAAGTTACTAGTCCACCTGCGATCGCTACAGCCATTGGCGATCGCAATTCGGAACCAGCACCAAAACCTAATGCGATCGGTAACATCCCTAAAATAGTGGAGGCCGTGGTCATCATAATTGGTCTGAGGCGCACTAGTCCGGTATTGAGGATCGCCTCGGTACGGTCTAAGCCAGCATTGCGTAACTGGTTAATATAATCTACAAGCAAAATCGCATTTTTATTTGCCAGCCCTAGCAAAAAGACGAAACCGATCAATGAGATCATACCAAAATCGCTCTTGGTAATTAGTAGCGCCAACATCGCCCCCACTAGTGCTAAAGGCAAAGAGACACCAATAACTAAAGGGTCTACCCAGCTTTTGAATAGTAAAATTAGTACTATGACAATGCACAGGGCAGATAAAGCCAGAGTAGTACCGAAACTGCTAAACACTTCACCTTGACGGGCAGAGTCCCCCCCTAAATTTAAAGAAACATTAGAGGGTAATACCGCCTTTGCTTCAGCTACCACTTTGTCAGTGGCATCACCTAAAGACAGATTTTTGCCAAGATTAGCACTGATGTAGGCTACCCGCTGATTATTCAGCCGCTCAATCTGAAAAACCGTGCCTTGTGGATTCGTTGCACCTGTAACTGTAACATCAGCGAATCCTGGTAGCCTTTGAATCCTTTCTTTAATGGCTTTGACTGCTTTGCTCAAAGCTTGGAGATTATCACCTTGTAATCCTATTTGCAGGGGTTTTTGACCGCCAGAATCGACAAATTGAATATCTTCAATACTAGTAGTTACCCCAGAAAGAACAGGTAAGGAGGAGCGCAACTGATCCTGTAGTTCGGCAGTTGTGATTGTGCGATCGCCCTTTAACTTTACATATAGTATCCCTTTATTCGGCTCACCTTCGCGAGAACCAACGGTGGTAAATACCGTTTCAACTGCCGGTGATTTTCTGACTACATTTTCTAATTTCTTTGCAACCTCAAGAGAATCGTTCAATGGATTGGGAATTTGAGACTGGAGACTAAGATTTCTCCCCTGCTCCCCTGCCCC
>JADEXV010000112.1 GCA_015206945.1 Nostocales cyanobacterium LEGE 12452
ATCAAAGTTACAGACCAAGAGCTTGATACTATTGCAATCGAACGAAATTATTTTCATGGTGAGTGGAACTATATTATAAAACCCAAAGTAGGCACTTAATTGTTCAAGTTATTTTTACATAACTCCTTATATGGTACAGCCTTTGAAGACCTTCTCTATTAAAATCAAAAACTTCACCCCAAATTTTTGGTACCCAATCTTTAATAGGAGGTTGATTACCAATTTGATTAGAAATGCTTAAACCGGAGAAATAATCTTGCTTAAGAGTATTTTCCAATACTTCAATACAAACTAAAATAATTCTTTCATCGCCAGATGATATTCCTTGATCAAGTATTGCAAATCTTTCAGAGGGTTCAGCTTCTGTTCCACTTAAATATAATTGAAAAAGCTGTTTGAATCGATTATATACCTTACTTGAAGAAGATTGATTTTCAAGTGCAGCAAATTGCATGAGCATTAACCCAGCTATGTAAAACGAACTTCTACGAGAAACCAATATTGACAAAACTTGTACAAATTCTTGCTTGCAGGTTACTGCTTCCTTTAAATTATCTATAGGCAAATCTTTATATAAATAACGGATAGTATCAGCCACGCTATCAGGCTCGATATGCACTATGGCATTTAAACACTGAGAGCCAATATCTGTTTTCAACTTCTCTAACGAACCGCACCAAGCATCTCTTGCTAAAAGCTGTTGAGCGACTGTAGCAGCTGTTTTTGAATCACTAAAATAGCACCATTGGCTTAAAAAAGATTTACGTAGTGATGGAGAAGCATTTTCTATAAAATTAATGATGGTTTTTACTCGGAGTAAATCTAATCGCCTTGTTCCCAAAAATGCTACTATAGGCTTGAGTTTAAGTGCAAAATAGGGATTACGGTAATCTATAAGATTTTGTTTTGCCGCAAAAGCTAAATGTTCATACATTTCATCACCAGTTTGTCTGGCTAAATTTTCAGCAACAAAATCAATCTCATCACTGACATTTCCATCTGCACCTAATTGTTTGAATAATGCAAGACACTCAATTGCTCGAACTTGTTCTGGTCTATTTATATAACAACCTGACAAAATGCGTTCTACAACATCTTCAATAGATTTGAGAATTGGTAATCCCTCTGAATAATTATTCGTAGCTAATACTGCAATATGTGGATAACCAGCACTTATATTTTTAATAAAGTTAGCATCTGAATAATCAGCATTAGGGTATCTTTGTCGAATAATGCCTTCAATAAGATCATCATCAGCAGGAGCAACAGAAATATTGAGGCAGTTATCTTTTTCAATAGGTTGGTTATCATTACCAATTGTAATAACTTTGAGGTTGCTACCTTCACTTGTGATAATTTCACAAATTTTAACGGCAGTATTGCGTGGGCATTCATCTATAATCATGAGTGCAGATTTTTTGGACTCAGCAATGCTCTGAACTATTTGAGATATCTGACTGCTAATATCCCTAAAATCACAATAAATGGTAGAGGTTGTTAATGCAATTTTGGCTGTTGTAGTTGTATCCCTCAATACCTCGTATACAAACCGGGTTTTTCCTACACCTGATGAACCAATAACTCTGACCGATTTTGTAAAATCAGCTAGGAAATCTCCAATACGTTCTTTTACTTTATCGAAAGTAAGCGAGTTATCAGTAATACTCTCGCTTCCAATAAAAAAACGGCTTGCTTTGTCTTCTACTCGTGAAATAGATATGATTTCAGCTTTGCGTCCCCATGTTTCAACTGTCTGAA
This sequence comes from Nostocales cyanobacterium LEGE 12452, assembly GCA_015206945.1. Classification (GTDB taxonomy): domain Bacteria; phylum Cyanobacteriota; class Cyanobacteriia; order Cyanobacteriales; family Nostocaceae; genus Nostoc. The sequence continues at coordinate 1,759 of JADEXV010000112.1, forward strand.
AGCCTTTTAAATTAAGCCCAGATTGTCTTTCATTAAGCCAGAGGGCGATCGCAGGATGTTGTGATACCCAATCAGCTATCTTATTTGCATCATAGATATCAATAGCTTTTAATTGATCGGGGTCAGCACCAGCTTCTCGAATACCTTGCTTGATTCCGTTAATTCGATCATCGTACCTAGAACCAATTAATACAGCAGTAGTAAAACCAATGTAAGAACCATTTTCTGTAATAGCCTTTGCAACTGCTTCATTTAGCTTTGCTATGGCTCCTTTTTTCTTGCTATCTTTTGTCCAAACCTCTTTCTTCCAACCTGCTGGTTTTGGATCGGTAGCTTTAGCCTGAAATATGCAAAATCTAGAAGGCAGATAGTCTGTTTGTTCCAAACCTCCAGCCCAGGAAATTCTTGCATCCTCTCCTCCGTCTGGAACAGTAATCTGAAGGGGTACTGAAACTCCTCTTAAACTTATACCTGACCCTTGAGCTTCGGCGTGTAGTAATTTTTTCAGTAGTTCAACAAGCTGCTCACTATTTAATTTCTTAATTTGAGACGAGGAAGCACTGAAAATCATGCAGTTATTTGTTGTTCTTGATTTTAATGCAAATTCTAGCTTACTTAACCAGTAGTGTAGTTTTTTGACTTTTTAATAAAAAAATCTGCCAAATTTTTGTCAGAAAAACCTTGAACTCAAGCGAATGACTAGGTTCTGGGCACTATCTAAGAGAGTTCAGTTGCACAATGAGAACTTGGGATGGCGAGTACACCATTGGGTTGCAACACCTGAAGTCCTTCAACTACCTGCCTGCCGAGTGTGAGCAGATGCGGTTGGTGTGCGATCGCATCAGTCGAGTGTATTCCGATTCGCTGGAGGAGACAGTTAAAAGTCTGTTGCAGTTATTGGGGAAGGTAAATCGGGCTTATTTAACGGCTGTCGAAGAGAAATTGTTGAATGTACTGGAGTCTGAATATGGGAGAGAGATAACACCCTAAACAATTTTGGCAATTTGGCATCCAATGGCTTTGGGTTGCAGCTTCAATGGAGTTAGCAACGCAACGGGACAGTGAAGAAGTTGTACGAGGGAAAAAATAAAACTTCCCGCTTCTTGACACCCAGCTATGCCAGTTGTTTTGTTGAGTGCTGTAGAACCCCTCTACATGATTTATATAGCGCTCAACAGAGTTCAGTTCCCACTCTACAACTGGCTAGAAATGAACAAAACCAAATAAAACCTCAGAATCTGTCTCGCCCTTCTTTGCTTTCCCAATATTAGACCTGAATCCTTACTTTTTTGGAATAGTTGACTTGACTGATTCACGCTCCTGTAATCTATTAAACCAGTCTCTCAAATAAGGATACTGAAGAAGCCAGTCTTCATTTAAGCGAAAGCTGTAATAACCGAGGGAACATAATGCTGCCACATCTGCTGCTGTCCATGTTTCACCCTCTAACAAATATTTAGTTGAACGCAGTTGGGAATCAAAGATTGGTAAAAGGCGATTAATTAATGTTTCATATTTTTTTCGATAATAAGCAGGAGCTAGATCACCCATAAAATCTAGTACCCATAAACCGATAATATTGTCGCCTAAAGTATCTGCTAGTTGTTCCCATTTACGGCACTCAAGCCGTATGTGAGGAGCGCTTGGGTAAAAGCTAGGCTGTGGATAAGTTTCGTCTAGATACTCCGCAATCAATGTAGAGTCCCAAATTACCGTGCCATCTTGATCTACAAACACAGGAACTTGACCAATAGGAGAAATTTCAAGGAATTCAAGAGGTTTATTGGCTAAATTAATTTCTTTGAATTCACAATCTAAATTTTTCTCTATTAACAATATTCGGATTTTCCGAGAAAAGTTTGATTGCTGATGATAATATAACGTTCTATTCATAGATTTATTTTTATACAAAAAGGTGGGTCTAATAATAAACTGCATTCAAAAATAGTACCCCATGATTGCGAGGAAGAAAGCAATCTCATGGACTCTCACCAAAACCGTTTTATCTTAATCTCTTAGGCATGGTAAACCATTGAATTACAACACCTAAAGTCTTGCAATTATCTACTTGCCGAATGTCAGTAGATGCAGTCTCTGAGCGATGTCCAAAGACCAGCTGCTACGCGTTTACGCATTATACAAGTGTATTCGAGTGGGCTGGAGGAGTCGGTGCAGGAGTTTCTGGAGTCGTTGGGGAAGGTGAACCGTTCTTATTTGACAGCTTTGGAAGAAAAAGTGTTGAGTCTTCTGGAGTTGGAAATCATACCATAATGCTGCAAGTGATTAATTTTGGGATTCAAGGGATTCTACAAAGTAGAATTTTGACTTGTGTATTTATACAGGTAGGGGTGAAATTTTGATACTAATCATTAGGGAAAGAGCAACTCTCGAACAAGTGGAGTTAATGCTGCAAACTTTGCGAGTTTACATTAAAGTGGCAGTAGATATAGAAAGAGGAATTTTAGCTGGAGGAGGAGAGAAACACGCTTTCTGTGAAGCAGCATTGCTCGAAGACGGTAGTAAACAACGAGATATATGGGGTGCGGATTGGACTCCTTTTAACCAATCAATCGCCTATGAATCGATTATTAACATACGTCCAAGCCAAAATAATCGCTCAATGGTAATTCAAGACCCAGCGATTCAAGAACGTGTTAAAAAAATAACTCAGGAGTTAATTGGTGGCTATGAACCAGAATTTAGATGAAAAACAAGCACGGTTTCAAGGCGAAAAGACATCACATCGCTTAGGTCATATAGCTTCTAATTTAGCTAGGCTGAGAACATTTTGTGACACTGCTTACCCTGAAGCGGTCAAAAGTGTTGCAGATGAAACTATGTGTTTTATCGAATGGACGGCAGTAGAAATTGAACCTGAATATGCTGAAGAACTAGTTAACATTCAAGTTCAACTGGCACGATGGAGATTAACTTTTGATAGTATTTGGTCTGATGATACTGAACGGAAAAAAATGTCTGAACAATCTAGTGCCTGGTCAGAACGGATATTAGATATGTCAGGATTGCTGTCTGAAACAATAGCGTAGTAACTACATCTGGGTATGCTGGAATTTTAGATAGAACTTTGATGGCTAATTAATTTATATTAAGTACGATTTTCCAGTTTAAAGAAATTACGAATTTTCAACATAAATGGCGTTGGATTATCCAAATTTTTAGCATCTTTGTTTGAAGCTAGTGACTGTCTTTTTAATGGGTCTACAAAATCTGTGATGGAAGCATTAATTTGATTAAATGTTATTTTTTGATTTGATTCAGTATCAGAAATTAGATTTGGGGTTAAATCGGGAACAGGAGCCTTAATTTGATTCAACAATATTTCTCGATTTTCTTGAATATCTAATGCATCACAAACTCGTTCAATATTCCAGTGTCTTATTCCCATCTCATAACCTTGACGGCGCTCTTTCATAGTCGGCGAGGTATCAATCAATTTAACTTTAGGATTGCTTTGTGCCCAATTTAAAGCTTTCGGCATAATACAAAAACCATCTTCAATCCATACAATGCGATGTTGCCAGTCTCGGCTATGCCAGCGTGCTGCTAAATACTTATCGCTTGCATCTGGAAATAATTTCAGTGCTTCTTCTTTTTCAAACTCTTCAAAGGAATAAGCGACAGGCCAAAGGCGGGTTTTTGACCATTTATTCCACACCTGTGATTGCAATCCCCAAGAAGAAATCCACATTGGATGAATCCAGCTACAGCTATTTATTATCTGCAAAAATTCTTTTGCTCCAGGAACAGGGTATCCCGTCTCATTTTTGAAAATATGTTCGGGTACTTTATCATTTTCTTGAACGTCGATTACACCATTAATATCAAGAAAAAGCAATATTGGTTCAGTCATAATTAATTTTTAAAAAATATGTTTTCCAATAAAACCGCTTAAGATTAGGTAAATTAAAGAAAGCCTGATATTGGCTGACTAGAGAAGATGATAAATTTATAGTACCCAGGTTGTGTGAATGACTAACACAAACAAATAATTTAAAGTAAAATGGCTTTTTGAAAATGTAAGCTTATACCTGTAGCTCATACTCCAACAACTACTAGAGTAATGGCTCAATTCAAAACTTTATCGATCGCATTGCCTAAGACTATATATTCATGGCTTCACTAGCCAGCAAAACTGACACCAGTAATACTTACTATCTTCAATCAGATATATACCACCAATACTTGCAGTTATTGTTGGATAAGTATAAATAACCAGTTTACGTGCTGGCATCTGTTTACCGCTACTTATTTTATTGCTATAAATTATACCCGTTTTTAACTACTTGTGTTAATTTTGCTATAGCTTACTCGTAGTCAGGGTTATATGGACTTTGTAGTTTTAGATACTGAGGGGAAACCGGAATTAAGTGAATTGGCGATTGTGGATAGTCAGGGACGGTTGATCTATGAAGGGTTTTCTAGTGATTATCCCAATCACAACAAGAATCTGCCTAACCTTAAAAGTCTCAAAACTCTGCTTACAGAGTTTCTGTCCCTTGTCCAAGGGAAGAAAATAGTCTGCCACTATGCCTTGCATGATATTGAGATACTTCAGTCAAGTTTTCGCCGAGTTGGTCTTTTTTGCCCCAAACTAGAATTTGAGTGTACTTGGGAAAAAGCAAAAAGTGTTTGGCCAGAGCTAGAAAGCCATTCCCTAGAACACCTGAGTAAGCATTTTAATTTGCAGGTAAATAAGCGCTACTTTATTCGAGATATGGCTCATGCTGCTCGATATGATGCCCAGTTTACTTACCAGCTTTATCGTCAGATGATGATTGAGCAATTAAAACAAAAGCCCAATCCATTTAGTGCTAGTCGGGTTGATACTCCGTTTCAGACTCACCCTGATTATTTTGCTACTTACCGCCAAGAGTATCTTACTCTTGAGTCAATTTTGGCTGACATCAAACTAGATTCCAATCGCCAGAGTAAAGGAGTCATAGTTATTGGAGAGCCGGGGACTGGTAAAACCCACTTGATGATGAGACTAGCCAATGAGCGACTAGCCAATAATCGACTGTTATTTATCCGTCAACCAAACCATCCCAAAGCAGTGCTGCATCACATCTACAGCCGCATTTTGGAGTCCCTAGTACAGTCGGTTGGTTCTGCTACTCAATTGGACTACCTGATTATCAATAGCTTTTATAAAATTCTCAGTTTCCGAGTTACATCTCAGAGAGACCAAGAAATTATCAAAGCTCTACAAGATAAAAATTTAGATAGCCTTGGAGCCGAAGGAACTGGACGTAAGCGAGATTACTGGCAGCACATTGAGAAACGGATTAGTGAATGGTGGGCAGGTCATTATTCTTCTGGGGGTTTTGCTCTTGCAATCCTCAAAGGAATTGTTAAGTATTGTAGTTATACCGACCCACGACGGAAAGATATTGCTACCCGTTGGCTAGCTGCCAATATTTTATCTGCGGAAGAGGCAGAATTAGTGGGTTTGCCAAATTGGGGTGAAGACCTCAGCCAAGAAGCTTTTTCTTTGGAAGCAATTTCAGTTTTGGCTAAACTATCTATCTTGGATGAACCCTTGATTATCGTCTTCGATCAGCTAGAAGGATTGGGGCTTTCACATAACCGAGAAATTTTACTGAATTTTGGGGAAGCTATCAAGGAAATTTTTACTCACGTTCCTAACAGTTTAATTATTCTCAATATGTTTCCCGATCGATGGGAACAGTTTCAAGCTAGCTTTGATAACTCAATTATTGGTCGAGTCTCGCAGTACCAGATTTATCTACGTCAGCCAGATGAAACAGAACTTGAAGCGATTCTGCGGGTAAAGCTTCAGGCGCTTGATATTCCTCTAGAAATATTATTTAGCTCTGAAGATTTGGAAGATATTCTTGGACAAAAGCCAATTAGAGGGGTATTAAACCGAGCAGCAGACTATTATAACTACAGGGTTCGTCAAATTCCTCTAGCATCTGTCAAAGAAAACCTGCATAAGCTTGATAGTAAAGAACAGCTAGAGCAACAGCTAAGAATTGTACAGCAACAACAGCAAAAACTAACCGAAGCATTTCTAGATTTGGTTCAAGCCATACAGGAACCAGGGTCGTCAGTTGATTTAACAAAATTGCGTCAGCAGTTTCTTCCTGAACCTCCTAAGCTTCAACTACATACCTCAGATAACATTATTGAGTATTTAACTCGAAAGAAGGCTGAACTTGAGCAGCAGTATAGTAACCTTCCGATCATTTCTGATTATGATGACATGGGTAAACTAAAAACTATTGCTGAAGCTTTTAACCATATAAAGCCAATTAGACTAACTCAATATCGTTTGGGAAAGCGAGTTTTACCAGAACATCTTGTGGTTGAAACTGGTAAAAAAAATTATGTAATGGGGTTTCTGCAAGTTGACCCAAGTACTTCGTCTTTTACTAGCCGAATCACTAATTTCAATGAGCTAGTAAGCCTGCATCCTCATGACCGTTTTGGTTTATTTCGAGATGAGCGATTAACTGAAGTCAAGGGTAAAGTAGGAAGAGAGAGAATAACTCAACTGAATAATTCCCTGAATGGAAAGTTTAAGCCGTTCGCCAAGGACGATAGAATTGCTTTGGATTTGACCTATCAGACAATTATTGACATTCAAAATAGGGATTTGGATGTTGATTTGGAATCAGTTTTAAAAGTATTTATCACTTATAAAGAATGGCATCACTGGCTGTTCAGTATGTTTGAACTGGGTAAATCTTTTGCAAAAGCAGCATAAGTATTATAAGTTGTCTAGAAAAAATAAATTATGAATATTACAACTATCCTTGACCAAATCGACATGGGCAGTATTGCCTTACCAGAGTTCCAACGGGGTTATGTGTGGAATCGTGACCAAGTACGCGGATTGATGAATTCGCTATATCGCAGACATCCCATTGGTAGTTTATTAGTGTGGCAAACTAAAACCGAACAAGCAATTGACCATGCTCGTGGCGATGGTAAGCTTTCCACAGGTACAGTTAAACTGCTGCTAGATGGGCAACAGCGCATCACCTCCTTCTATGGAATTGTGCGAGGTAAACCACCTCAGTTTTTTGATGGGAATGTGCAAGCTTTCACTGGTTTGTATTTCAACTTGGAAGAAGAAATATTTGAATTTTACGCTCCCGTCAAAATGAAGGATAACCCTTTATGGGTAAATGTGACTGAATTGATGCAGCAAGGAGTAGGAGTTTTCATTGGGCATTTGCTCAAAATTCCAGAACTTAGTCTGAATTTGACTACTTACATTAATGCTTTAAATAAACTAGAAGGCATTAAAAATATCAATTTGCATATTGAAGAAGTCACTGGTGAAGACAAAACAGTTGATGTTGTTGTAGAGATTTTTAACACTGTTAATAGCGGGGGAACTAAACTATCCAAAGGTGATTTGGCACTAGCAAAAGTTTGCGCTCAATGGCCGGATGCCCGTAGTGAACTCAAAGCACGTCTGGCAAAATGGAATAAAGCAGGTTTTGACTTTCGTTTGGAGTGGTTGCTGAGGTGCATTAATGCAGTTATTACCGGAGAGGCAATGTTTTCCGCACTCAAAGATGTTAAGACTGCGACATTTCAAGACGGGCTATACAAGGCAGAAAAAGCTATTGATACCCTGCTCAACCTCATTTCTGGGCGTTTGGGACTCGACCACAATCGGGTACTCGGTGGTATTTACGCCTTTCCTGTCATGGTGCGTTACCTTGTTGCGCGTGGCGGACATCTTAGAGATCACACAGAGCGCGACAAGTTACTTTACTGGTATGTACATACTTTATTGTGGGGACGGTACGCAGGCTCAACTGAGAGCGTTCTAGCACAAGATTTACACATATTGGAATCTGAAGATAATCCGCTAGACCAACTTATCGCCAACCTACGGCAAAATCGCGGAGACTTGGAAATCAAAGCTATTGACTTCCAAGGTTGGGGTATGGGAGCAAGATTTTACCCATTAGTTTATATGCTCACTCGTGTGCATCAAGCACAAGATTGGGATAGTGGCATCGAACTATCCAAACATCTTCTCGGTAAACATTGCTATTTGCAAGTCCATCATATTTTTCCGAAATCGTTACTTTCCAAAGCTCGATATCCCAAGTCCGAAGTTAACGCGATCGCTAACCTGACATTTCTAACCCAAGAAACCAACCTCAAAGTCTCAAACCGTCACCCTTCGGAGTATTTCGAGGCATTCGAGCAAACCCAACCGGGTGCGATTGCAACGCACTGGATACCAATGGAACGCAGTTTGTGGCAAATTGAAAACTACCGTGATTTCTTAACCGCACGCCGTGAACTTTTAGCTCAAGCTGCCAATAAATTTTTGAATAGCCTACTCACCGGGGATATTCCAGAACCAAAAGTGACAGATTCTATTTTAGAAGAACAAGCGGAAAGCTCTACTGCGGTTGTACCACTGGCTGAAGAACGGGTTCTGGAAGAATGTAATGTATGGGTGCAAGAGCAGGGATTACCGATTGGTGAATGGATGTACGAAATTGCTGATTCGACAGGAACAGTGAGTACAGTACTGGATTTAGCATGGCCCAATGGTTTACAATCCGGGAAAAGTCAACCAGTTGCCCTGATAATTGATGCAGATCAAGAAATAGAAGAGGCCGCAAATCGTCTTGGTTATCGCTATTTTACGGACATAGACAGGTTCAAAAGCTATGTAATTCAAGAAGTTTTAGCTATTCAGTTTCCGCCAGTAGAGGATTACAAAAAAGCTTTTATCGCTATTAGTTGCGAAATAACGAATAGTCATAAAGCTATGCTAAGAGCGCATTATCACGCACCTGTACAAATTATTACTGCAACTGGATTAGCAAACGCAGCTGGATATGAAAATTTCGGTGGTGCAAATCTGCAATACGCCAGAATAGCGGAACTGATTGCAAATCACTTAAACTATTTGCCACCAGAACGGGACGACAATGGTAAACCATTCTGGTCACTAATGTTAGCTTCCGGGTACTGGAAAACATTGGAAGATACTGAAACTACTACTCAACGAGAATGGTGCTGGCAGCTGCGCCCACAGGTGGCTCAAGCTCTTTCAGATTTGGGTTGGGTTTAAACCTCATTGAAATAAGACTATTTAGCGATCAACCTAATTCTAATTTTTCAGTCAAATGCTGCAAATTAAAAAATCATGCAACGTATTCATGAATTAAGAGAAGCTTAAAAATTGTTAAATTACTATGAGAACTCTGCAACAGTCATCAAAGTTAAGAGCAGCATTTCAAGAGAAAATTACGGCTAAAAAATCTGCTGTACATCAAGAAATTCACCAAGCTCTAGGGGATAATACATTAGGTGGATTAGCCTCATTTATGTATGAGTTTAAACAAGCTAAAAATCAACTCAAAGGCAGTATGGGCGAATGGGGAGTATCAGCCATATTTCAGTGCTTCTCAGACACTTGGGTAATGTTCAATAATGCTCTAATTCCTACTAATAACTCCGGTGGCTTAACCGAGATAGACCACTTAATTATCGGTACAAAAGGCATTTTCTTATTGGAAATCAAAACTTGGAAGGGTTCATTTACAGCATACAACGATAAATGGAAACGTCGAGAAGGCAATAATTGGGTAGCAATAACTAACAGCCCAACGTCTCAAAGTGCTTACCATCAACAGATGTTTGCCCAATGGATAGTTTCCGTAGTTCCCGCTCTCCCTAATAGTTGCGTTTATGCTCCTGTAGTCTTCCCTATCGCAAAATGGTTGGGAGTTAACAATTGCTCAGTACAAGTTTTTCAAGGCGTACCTGCACTACTGCAAGCAATGACTAGCTGTCCTGAGTGCTTGACAGAACAGCAAATACAGGTGATCGCCTCTGCTGTGGCTAATTATCAGATTCCCGAAAATACGACCCCAACACCTAAGCCAATCCCCAAGCCAAAACTCGTTAAACGTCAGAATTCTAGCAATTGAGTGTTGCATGCAACTTTTTAAGTAAAACCTAAATAGGCTTATCTACGAGTCGGAACAAACAGCACATTACAAGTGATGTTTGTAACTGTAAAACGGGAATACTAAATGTAGAAGAAAATGGCTTATATAATGCTGATTGCTGTATCAATAAAAATTTACTTAAATTGTTAATAAAACAGCTAAACTAACTTCATAGTTCAGTTTTACTTTACCGCATCCTCAAGCTATAAACCGCTTCCTATTTCTTTAAATAGTTTCCTTATAAAGCTTACGAGCTATCCTGGTATGGTTCTGAGGTATGGAGCAAAAAGCTGGACAAAGTACAAAATCTTAAAATGAAAAATTACTAAAACATGGATTTCATCAACCAAGCACGAAATTTGGCGGATACGCTCAAAGATAAAACGCAAGAAGCAGCAACTAGTACAGCAAAGGGGATAGAAGAAGTAGTTGATGGAATCAAGAATACTACTATAGAAATTACCACCTCAAGTATTAATGCAATTAATGATTTGCCTGCAACAGCACAGCAGGGTTTTCAAGCTGTACAAAATGTGGGTAAAGCATTAGAAGGCACTGCTATTGGTGTGACAACTTCGAGTGTAGCTATAGCTGAGGCATTACAAAACTTGCCTAAGACAGCTGCGGAACTAGCCCTAGAGATGCCCAAGATTGCATATAGATTGAGGCATCGTGCTGGTTTGAGAACTGGAGATTTACCTCGCTCTGATACAGATGTCATGAAGCTGTTTGAGAAAATTCCTGGTACATCAAAGCTTGGAGGAGACGAACGGACTATCCGTGAATTCTTGAGCGATAAGCATGGTAGCCATATCATTCCACGTTCTCAAGGAGGCTCAAATGGTGCTGACAACATCTTATGGGAAGTGGGTGTTGATAATCTGCGTCGCGGAGCCAAGGTTATGACTGTTGGAGAGCAGTTTTATATTCGGGTTTACAATGCCGTAGATTCTATTGTCAGCAATTCTGGAACAATTGCTAAGTTGGGGATCACTGCTACAGGAACCGCTATTCTTACCCAAGTTATAGTTACAGCGATTTCATACTCCTTGGATCTTTACCGAGGTGACATTACTGTTGAAGAGTACAAAAGTTTAGTTTTAGAAGCGGCAAAGGCAGCAGGTATTGCGACACCGATTGTTTTTCTGATCTTAGTGGCTGTATTAGCCTTATTTCCAGAATTTACAGTTGTATTATCTGCACCAGTGGTTATTGCAGGTTTCAATGCCTTATTTGGCATGAGTATTGCGATGCCGATAGTACAATCGCTACTCCGTCATGTCCAAGCTGGTGGTTTTGGGGCGGAAACTGCTGAGGCTTACAGAAATTTGCTTGGTGGATCTGCGCCTGCTTGAAATCTGCGATCAACTTTACCAGGAGTGCTGGCTTCAGCTTCAAGGCTACTCTTGTTTGGGCTGACTACACACATCAACCTTTAATGCGATCGCAGTTAACAGAATTAATCTGAAGGTTTTCCCTATTTTCAAGAGCAGTGACTCTTATAAAAGTTCTCTTAGAGTCGTTTCAACATTTTAGACTTCTTGGCATTTGTGGGGAAAAGGGAAATAGGGAAGGGGTAAAAGTATGGAATTTCCCCTTCCCCTTTAACATGCAAACATGTACCCCAATATTTTGACAAAAGTTACAAATGCCAAGATGTCTTTTGATTTAGGCAATCCCGATGCCGCCTGTTACACCATAAACTTCTCCGGTGATGTAGCTGCCTTCTTGGGAAGCAAGCAACACATACACAGGAGCAATTTCCACAGGTTGCCCAGGCCTTCCGAGCGGAACTTCAGAACCAAATTTCTCGATCTTGTCCTGGGTCTGACCACCACTCGGCTGTAGCGGTGTCCAGAATGGGCCGGGTGCGACTGCATTAACGCGCACTCCCTTGTGGATCATTTGTTTGGCGAGAGATTTGCTGAAATTCTCAATGCCGGCTTTGGTCATCGCATAGTCAAGCAGACTCGCTGAAGGTTGATATGCCTGAATCGAAGTGGTGTTAATAATTGATGCTCCGGGCAAAAGATGTGGAATGGCAGCTTTGGTAATCCAAAATAGTGCGTAGAGATTTGTCTTCATCACTTTATCGAAATGCTCAGTCGTGATATCGCTAATTGATGGGTAAGATGTCTGTGCGCCAGCATTGTTCACGAGAATATCTAAACCGTTTAAAGCTTGCACTGCATCTGTCACCAGCTTTTGGCAAAAATGCTCGTCGGTGATGTCACCCGGAAGCGCAACCGCTTTGCGCCCTGATTGTTCAATCAATTGAATCACTTCTTGAGCATCAGCCTCTTCACTCTTAAGATAGCCGATCGCGACATCAGCACCCTCCCGCGCAAATGCGATCGCAACAGCACGACCGATACCAGAATCGGCTCCGGTGACTAATGCCTTCCGACCTGCAAGCTTTCCACATCCAATGTAGCTCTGCTCACCGTGATCCGGTTGGGGCTGCATCTTTTGAGCAAGTCCTGGTAGGGGCTGCGGTTGTTGAGGAAAGGGCGGAGCGGGATATTGCTGCCGGGGGTCTTGCATCTCTAATCGATCGTCTTTCATTACGGGGCTAAATGAGCAATCGTACAGATAGTTACGCTAAGGCTGTAACCCTTACTGGATAAGCATTCTGCAATTCGATATTTTTCGCAATTCTCGATGTACCAATTAACCTATAAGTTATTTGGCACATCAATTTAATACGGCACAGCAAGTGTTTGAAGCTTATAAATTTCAGAGGCTTCAACTGGTACAATTTTATTTCTGGCGATCGCAGTATTGAAAGTTGCTTATCGAGTCCTTAGCGTAAGTTTCTGCACGGATGCTCATTTGACCCCGGACACCCCTGCGTGGACATTAGTCAAATTAGCATCTGTCAAATTAGCCCAACTAAAATCAGTCCCCCGAATATCTGCACCGTTAAAGTTTGCCCCTACAAGGTTTTGACCTTTGAAAGAACGACCTCTGAGATTCTGGCCGGAGAAGTCTTGGAGCATATTTAGACTGCTGAAAGCAAATATTTATACAGAATACGTCTAGGATATACGGTTTTACAGAATGTGGCACAATATTTCTCCAGAAGCGAGTAAATAATGGGCTATACCAGAATTTCGATTGCTCCTAGCTACTGTTAGATGATTCACTATTGGGCACAGTTGAAATCAGTTCACCGTGCAATATAAAACTGCCCTAGACGAAAGCTAGAGCAGTTTTTGATAGAAGTAAATTATATGGGAGACTCTTATTGTTGTCCCCAGATTATCCATAATAAGTACCGTTATATAGTACTATTCACCTCAATTTTCGTACTTTACGCAAAAAAGGAATAATCTTGAAGTTGGCATTACAAAATTTAGAAGTCAGCACAAGCCCCTGCATCATAGACGACATCGGCGATTTTCAGCAGATGCCCTGGCTGACAACGCGCTATGCCAAAGATATCTCTCCTGGTGATGGTGTGCTGAGAAAAGAAATCTGAGGATCAATAAGGCGTATATGTGATGGGCTTACGCCCCGCCAAGAGTGCGATGGCGTAACCGCCCGAAGCGATTGCAGAGATAATTTAAGTACCCAAGATTATCACTAATCGCCCTGACATTGGCTATTGGATTGATAGCAGTCGTATTGGTGTAAAGCCTTGTGCCAATGAGTTAAAAGGATAGCGATCGCCTACAGCAGGCAGTTAGGCTATCTTGCTTGGCTTAAGTAAAGTATTATTCTCCCGAACTTAACTCAGGTTGGTTCAAAATTGCCCCTAGCAATCCAGTTGGCAAGCTGCTAATTACCATGTATCTACACTGAATGCTTAATTACAGAAAAACTTTTAGCTTATGTTCTACTCATAATTGTCGCCTTTAAATTATTTAAGCTTCATCACTTAAACTAAATTTAAACTCTTCACTAGGGCTTTACACTTATTAGTGTTTACTTTACAGCTTCTTGAGGCTAATATCATTATTTTTATCATTGTGATAACAGTTTGAATGATTGATATTAGAGAAGTAGTTTTAATTTGAGTTGATTAAATCAGTGAATAAGAAATGGGCAACTAAACGACTCACAATTAATCTGGCATCAGGGGAAGCAGAAAGATTAGAAAAATACTGTTCAATCACAGGACGACCAGCAACCGATGTGATTCGAGAGTTGATTCGCTCTTTGCCAACCGAAGAAACACCAAATGCAAATTGAACCGATTGATGAGTAACACCCGCTTTCTTGTTTAAGTCAAGCACACAATACCAAAGCTAAAAACTGGCTCATATAATGCTGATTGCTGTATTAATAAAAATTTTATCAAACAGTTAATAAAACAGCTAAACTAACTCCATAGTTCAATTTAAAGTAAGTATTGTACTTCGATTTGGGCAATATAGGTTTAGAACATTCTTTCTATCTAAATAAATGAGATTTTTATTCAAATTACTCGGTTTAACATTACTACTAGCCGGAGTTTACTTTCTTGGTCAAAATATCTACTTCAGTACCAACGTATATCCCTATTGGTGGCGTGGTATAGCTGCTGATGGTTCTATATTATTTCTAACTTCTGGGATTTTGATGTTATTTGTCCTGCCCCGTCAGGAGAAGGCGTTAGGTTGGGTGGCGCTGGGTGTAGGAATAGTTCTCATCTTTTTTAGTAGTCGCGCTGTTCTCAACCCCACAAGTTTATGGCAGTTTTGCCTTTCAATGGCTTGTTTTGTCGGGGGATATCAGTTGTTAACTACAGGTCGGTTGAATATTTAGATTTAATCTTGTTTTCTCCCTTTGAGAAAAGTGTACTTCCATGCCCACGATTCGCAAATCTACTTCTGGGTGATACTCGGCTAACGGCCTAAACGAAATTGCGATAAGCTAGCTCCCGTTTAAGCCTTCTCCAAAGGATACGCTGGCGCGAATGGCTATCGCTCTTGGGTCAACACCTTGGTTATGATAAAGTCGAGCTTAGGAACAATCTAAATTTTTACTCAGTCGTCGATACCAAAACTGAGAATTTAAACTATGCTTGATTTCTCTAAAGTTATCGCTTTGGCTTTAACAAGCTTAAGTTTTTACGGTATGGGCGTATCAACGTTATCAAAATCTGCGCTTGCTGGAGAGCCAATTATCGATAGAAACTGCCGCCGTCATGAGAGAACAAGAGAAGTATTTCAGCAAATACCACTACAGAATCAAGCTAGAATATTGACGACATCTTCCTTTCAAGTTAACAATAAAAAGTACTCTCTACAATTACTAAAATTTCCCAACTCTACAGGTGTTTTATGTCTTTGGGAACCTAATGCTCGACTACCATAGAGGTTAAAAGACATATCAATTATTCAAGACAAGGTAATTGAGAAATTTGAGAAAGACCCTTCTCGACCAGCAAATTATATAATTACAGTCAAAGGCGAGAAGATGGAAGATATCTTAAAAACTGCTTATCGATTAAACCTAACTAATCCCAATCAACCAAAGGTGACACCGTTAATCAGAGTTTACAAAAATTAGACGGAGATTTTTGTCTGTAGATGTTTATCTACTTTATGTCAAAGAGCATGAGAAACATATAGCGATCGCCCTTCCTCAAGCGTAATATTCCGTTAACAGATGCAGATTTAGCCTCTTTGGAAGAATTGCTGTTCAATGCCGAAGCCGTTGAAAGCCGAGAGAGGTTTGAGGAGGTCTACAGGAAAAACCTTAGCCTGAAGTTATTCATTCGTCAGTTGGTTGGTTTGGATAGGAATGCAGCGACTGAATTTACCTTTATAGCTAGCTTGTAAAATGTAGTCGATTATCAAATCAATTGTAAAAATGACAAAGTAAGGATGAAGAATTATGCTGGAGTCAGTTTTGATTGCCTAAGAAAAGCAAGTTTTAGTAGCTGGCAGGACTTACAGTTTCAACAATATCACTATGAAATCACCGATCTTATTTAAAACCTTAACATTACTTAGTCTTTTCCTACTTATACCCTTTAGTATGATTGCCAATGTTCCGGTTATAGCAAATACACTTAATACTCCCACAAATACTGAACAACCAAAGCGGTTGAAACGAACTTTATCAGGACATACTGCACCTGTGCGTGCATTAACCCTTTCCGCTAGCGGTCAAGTTCTTGCTAGTGGTAGCGATGATAAAACAATCAAGCTTTGGAATGCTACTACAGGTGCATTGCTTTACACTTTAACTGGACACCGTGAGGGTATTAAATCAATAGTATTTACTCCAGATGAGCAAACTTTAATTAGTACCAGTTTCGATAACACTATCAAATTTTGGAATACGTAAACAGGAAAGGAAGTTCGCACTATTTCAGAAAAAACAGGGGTGAAAGCAATGTTGTTGACCCTAGACGGACAAACTTTAATCAGTGGTAGCGGCGATAACACGATCAAATTTCGGAATCTCAAAACTCGAAAAATCGACCGGATACTCAAAGCAGAAACAACAGCACTTGCAATTACTCCTGATGGTAAAACTCTCTTAAGCGGAGGTGAAAATGGGGGAAGAATTCGGGTTTGGAGTCTGGTAACAGGTAAACAAATAGGCAGCTTTACCCCACCACTGCCCAAAAAAGAAGACCTAATCAGCGGCTCAGAGCGTGCATCAGCCCCGATTACGCTTGCTGTTAGTAAGGATGGGAAAATGCTCTTGTGTGGTGGATACGATGATAGTTTTCAATCTGGTGGAGTTAGAAGCACAGATGGTAAAGGTTTCAAAGCTTGGGACTTGAAAACAGGAAAGCTAGTTCATGATTTATCGTTGGGTACGAGTATCGATGCGTTAATTATAAGTCCCGATAGCAAGACATTTATTGCTGGTGGTTTAGGCAGGGAAATCATATTACGCGACATCAAAACAGGAAAATCAGTCATGGAGCTTACCGGACACGCAGGTGGAATTTATGGACTGGCAATAAGTAGTGATGGCAAAATTTTATATAGCGGTAGTGGTGACAAATCTGTTAAAGTTTGGCAGATAAAATCATAATGATAAGCTAATACTAATATAAACTCAAAAAGCTGGGTTTTTGGAATCAATTTTAATCGTGATGTCTTGAGATTTCAGACGCAGCCAAAAAGCAAATCAAGGAACAACCACGTGGGAGCAGATGCAGTAATGCGATGGGGCTTACCCAGATATTTGCATTCAATCCAATTCGGCAGATTTAGATTTTCCTAATATTCCTGACCGCAGATTTAAAGTTAATCCGCCAAATCCGCACGGGTTTGATAGAGATAGGTATGGATATAGGTTGTGAATAGAGAGAGCGATTGCCTTTGAAGTAATGCCACAGCCAATCGCCATAAAGCTTCTCATAGGCAAGAGTACAATACATCCGAAGAATTGCCAGAGGTGCGATCGCGGATTCAAGCGATCGCGAATGGTGAATTAGTGAGTAAGGCTGTCTCAGGAATGATCGCCACTGCTCAGGCAGCAATGATCACTGCGATCAGCACTTCGGCAGCCTCTAGTTCAAGTTCCTCTAGCAACCAATAGAGGGAAAAAGATTAGCCAGATCGGAATGCAAGCTTTTGCCAAATTTTCGATTTGGTGGTTCACAATCAACTAATGAATTTCCTAAAACCCAAACCAGCCCAACCAAGCATTTCAATTATCTGCCTGATGAATGTCAGCAGATGCAGCAGATTGTGATGCCTGACGGCAAGCCGTAAAGCATCTACGCATTTCACAGGTGTATTTTAGTGAACTGGAGGAATCGGTGCAGAGGTTTTTAGAGTCGTTGGGAAAGCCCAAGCGTGCTTAATTAAACTTTCTCTAACACTTTTAATTGTCTATCCATTTCACCACCCAGGAGCAAGATAATAATATTGAACTCTCGGTCAATGTGATATTTTTTCTGTAACACTTATTGTCTGCCTTACGATTGAGTACATTTTTTCCTATCTCAATTACTATAAGGCTTTGGCTTTCGCGCTCCTGACTCCCTAGTTCCCAGTCTAAACTAGTCAGGAGCGCATCTGTGAGTGCAACAAATTGAATTTGTAATTAGTCTTTTGAACAGTCGTTTGATTTTTTAAGAAGGTATCTACTATGAATCGAATTCTCAAACGCGCATTTCTACCCAGTTTCATGGCTGCCAGTTTAGCTGGAATCTCCTTAGTTCCTCTTCAACCAGCAGCAGCTAACGACCGAATTTTAGGAGATGCAGCCCTTGGTGCTGGTACTTGTGTAGTAACTGGAGCTGCTAGAAGACGTGGTAATGTTTTACGCAATGCTGCTAAGTGTGGTGCGGCTGGTGCTGCCGTCAATTTGGTTGGACGTAAGAAAAAACGTAACTTGGGTAGAGATGCCGCAGTCGGTGCAGGAACTAGCGCCGGGGTTCGCGCTATTCTTGGCGGGCGCGAAGATGTGGCTGGCGATTTATTAGATGGCGCAGCAGCAGGTGCAGCTATTAATATTTTGAGGAGATAAACTCTCAATTCGTAATCTCTAATTTTGAGAGTTTACGAATTTATCTAATCTCCGCAAGAAAACTCTCGCCACACTCGCTTTCCTTGGCGGCGAGACGGCAGTTACTTCTCCCAAGGGGAGACGCTGCGCGAACAAGTCGGCAGAGCCGCCCAACGCACTGCCTCATGAATTGCGGGTCAAAAACGAAACGCCCTCTGACCAGAATTGAGCGTAAGCGAAATCAGGGGGGAGGGTAGTTGAGTTTTTGACAACATTATATTAGAGAAAAAGTAGCGCCATAAAGCATAAGTAAGCCATCCTACCCAAAAGGCTGACCCCATCGTTCCCAGTTCTCCTTATTAAATGGACTGCGCCACTTCAAAATAAGGTTCAACTCCAACTCTTGCCGTGCGCGTCGGTCAACCGGAGCATCCCACCAAAATGCGGCGTTGACTGCTGGAGAGTAACCCATAGCGATAATGTAAATCCTGGTAGCTGGCGATGTAATCTTTGCAGGCGTGTATACCCTGCCATCGCTTGTTACTGCGGCAAGTTTCGCCCACATACAGCACAAGAGAAGCCGCCGAGTCTATGATGAAATACAGACAAGCTGACCCAGGACTATCAACTGGCATTCGATAAAATGACATTGGCACAAGCCGCAGCAAGAGTGGATCAATTTGGTCTGGGTCGCAGTGCTTAGGGGTAAGGTCAAATAATGCCGTTTGCTGTGGTGGTTTGTTCTCTCTCACCTTCTGCTGATATTCAAAAATCTGAGATTTCCACTTCAACAGCGCCTCAAGGCTCATTAACAGTGTCTCTGCTCTGCGTGCTGGTGTGAGGGTCACATCTGAGAATAGGTTTAGCTGATCTGGTTCCAATTGGGGTCTACAAGGAGCGTGCCGACTAGCTGATTATCCAAGAGAACTGACAATTAAGAGCATTTGCCTTTGGTTTCACCAGAATAAGGGAAATGGTAGAGTTAATATCTCTAATGAGATAAATGCTGCTACAACCATCACTGTAAAATGAAAGAAGGGTTCTATGAAAGAAACAATAAAACCTTTTAAAAAAATCGCCATATTTGATATATTGTCAGGAGAAAATTCCGAAATAATTTGTTCTGACAAATCAAAAATTTCTGCTCAAGTTACTAAATGGGTAAACAGAGCTATCAGCAACGGTGCAGATTCGTGTTATATAAGATTATATGAGGCAAATAGAGAAAATATAGATATAATTATTGAGAATCTATCCGACAAAGAATTGCAAATTATTTTACCATTTTCTCTAAATTATAAATCTTCTTTAGTTAGTGCTTTTCATTTTAGAGAAAAAGACCAAATTAAAATGCCAGAGGCAAAAAGCAATAGTATACTGTTTGGGAAATCATGTCACTCATTAAAATCTATAAAAGAGGCAGAGGGTGAAGGATTAGACTATGTATTTTTTTCACCTATTTTTGCGACCCCAACTCATCCAGAAGCAAAAGGTATTGGTCTAGATATGCTCACTAAAGCTTGCAAATCAACACAAATGAAAGTTTTTGCTCTTGGGGGAATTAACGAAAACAATTATCAAAAATGTCTTGATGCTGGTGCGTCTGGTGTTGCAGCAATTAGTATGTTTAAAAAATAAAATATTTTTCTTTAATGCCTTTTTCTTAGCGCTATTAGCATTTGGATAGCCCCAGCAGAGATTACCCTTCCGGTACTTGTTAGAGCGGTACATCTCACCCACATACAGCACAAGAGAAGCCGCCGAGTCAACGATTGTGAATCAAGGCTGTACCATTAGTAGTTTTATCTTCAAGCTTCGATGTAGATGAAGTAATTGTGCAGAAGGAAACTAGGAATATCGGTTACTTCTTCGATACTTGTAATGGGGGTAATGGTGCAGTAGAAGCCATTTTCACAGATTTTCCCAAGTTTGCAGCCGCAGCTTATGCTTTAGCTAGTGAATGTGGTTGTGACATGGGTTGTCCAAGATGCTTACATTCAATTGCTTGTCCTGGGCAAAATGAACCACTGCTCAAGGATGTAGGTTTGTTTTTGTTAGAGGTTATTAGCCAAGCTGCACTCAATTCTCAAAATTCAAGTTCAATCTTTGGTGGTTAATTCACGCTAAATACTAGAGGCAGCACTTGCTCGGAATGCAACAACCTGCGACCCTATGTCACAAACCTGGATGTCACGACGAGAGACAATTTGCAACTCGTGAGGGTAACGCGGACGCGGTTCATTCACCAACCAGATTGGAGGAACCATCGTGGTTTCATAGTAATCAATCTGATGCAAAACCCCAGGATTATTTTTGAGTTCTATCACTGTCCCCGGCAGATACTCAAATATTTCATCCCAATCAATAGCCGAATCGACGTTCATCACACTCAACCTGTTTAATACCTGAATTACTTACTTGCCTATACCAGCCATACCTTGACCTTGCATTGTTAACCTAGCAAATAAAACATTAGCGAAATAGCTGGTGGGTACATCAACCGTGCTTTTAATTAGCAATAGAAATCACTGCAATCGAGTACCACTTCACCGTAATCTGGCACCCAGGCAACCCAGGTCACTGGGGATTCCTGGCAGAGCAACTTGGCTTCCTCAAAGGCATAGTCACTGGGTGGTTGGAGCAACTTTACCCAGGTATCTCGGTTGTACGTGATGTGGCAGACGGGGTTCCAGCCTGAAGTGATCTGGTTTGCCAGAGTCGGGGCGGTCGAATTAACCGAAACTGTTTGATGGGACATAGGCTTTTTCCGTCTGTAATCTATTAAAACTTGCAAGCATTACTCTCTTCAACTAGACCAGGAAGAGTAAAATAAATAATTTCTGTATCTATATTTACAAAATTGGGGGTAAATAGCTCAATCACCCAAAATAAATTAACAAATCCTGACATAAGAGATAATAAATCCTGATTTATTGCTTCTGATGCTCAATACCTCTGCCAAATTACGAGGGTTCAACGCCCGTAGAAACGGGATGAATGCGTCCTAAAGAAGTAAGCTTGGCAAAAATCTGGTTTAATAAAATAGGCTCAGGGATTTCTGGAAGCATTTTTAACATTTCACGAACATATCGAAAACCACGGTAGTAAGCCTTAAGATCAATAATGCCGGAGTCGGGATTGCATTGACGAAAATCAGCGAGAAGATGATGAGATAAAT
>JADEXV010000113.1 GCA_015206945.1 Nostocales cyanobacterium LEGE 12452
GCTCCCTCATCTCCCCACTCCCAAAAATTAAATACTTTTGAAATCATTCTCTTAATCAAGGTAATTTTCCCTAAAATCTATCAAGTGAGAGCGTGAGGCTATGAAGATTGGACGACAACTATCAAACTTACTTAAATCGGTTAGCACGACTGACGCTGCCAGAAGCCTACAGATCCCAAGCCCAGCATATTCAGGAATCTTCTAAGTTTCAGCCACATTCTGGGTTGAGACAAGCAGTATCGTTTCCTGGCTATACGCTAATTACCCCGCCGGCAGAAGAAGAATCACCAAACTCTGGTTTCTATGCCAAATTACAGACTTATCAACAGGAACTTTTGCAGTTGCCTGTAAACCGTAATTTGATTGTACCTGTACCTCCTGCTAGCTTCCATCTGACTTTAGCGGATTTAATTTGGGACAATGCTTACCTTGATGCCTATGAAAAAAATTCCAAATTTGACGAGGAGTTACACTTTTGTTTAGCCGAAATATTCCAGCAATATCAACAATTGATGACAAACGGGAGTCATCCGATTAAATGGCAAATGCTGGGGCTGATACTGATGCCAAGAGCTATAGCCGTGTGTTTAGTACCTCAAGACGAACGCTGTTACGAGGAAATTATTCAATTTCGCCGAACAATTTATCAAAATCCCAAGTTAATTGCCTTGGGTATTGAGCAGCATTATCACTTCACAGCCCATGTTACATTAGCCTATTTTGGGGAGGTTTCATCTGACTTAGATCGCGCAAACTTCAGCAATATGCTTTCTGAATTGAATGAAAAATGGCTGTTTAATCTGCCAGAATTTTTGATCGATCGTGTCGAATTGCGAAAGTTTGACAACATGACACGCTATTATCGTGAACCAGACTGGCCGATTTTAGCTTTTTAAGAATTAGTTAGTAGTTAGTAGTCAGTAGTTTCCACTCACTCACTGACAACTGACTACTAATGATTAGTTATGTCTGCCTTCTTGAAAGAATTAGGATAGAGCAAGCTTTTGTCGATGTGTTGCAACAAGAACAAGTGGTTAGCAGTAATTGTCTAAAATAATTAGCTCAAAGATAAATCCTATGATTTTGTCTTTTAGATAAACCTAGCTTTTTGTCAATGCTCTGAACAAAATCTCCAGCCTAAAATTTCGGCTGTTGATAACCGAGGTAAATTGCCTCTAAAAAAACATCAGGCGTAACAGCTTCTGGCAATTTTTCTAAATTAATAATAGCTTTAACTTGCTCGGCTAGCTTTAGAGATAGTGAGGCTCTTGCCTTTAACGACATTGCACCACGTCGCTGTAAATACTCGCGAATAATAGCAAAATCATCTGACATCAATTGCGATAAATCAGCAATTTCGATTAACTGTTCATGAAGTCCTTTTGCCTGTTCCGAAATTGTCAATCTGGTAGATGCAGTGGGTGCTTGGGCTTGAATGACAATTGTGCCAGCAGCCAAATCACCTAAGCGCTTTTCGCGGCTACCCAGCATAATTAAAAAAGCGCCAATAAATAAAGTTTCATCAAAAGGCCGCAGTAAAGCACGTAGCGTTGCTTGTTGTAACCCGATCAGTCTACCATCATCTCGAACTACACGAATTTTAGCAACCCGTTTACCAGGAGTTTGCCCAAACCATAAGGTTTCAAAAAATACAAAATAGCCGATGTAAATTGCAAAGGCGATAATGAAGAAAATTGCTAACAACCAAATATCTAAACTTTGTAAATTTGTAAAAAAGTATTCAACAAAATTTATCAGTTGTGTCGAGAATACACTCCAAGTAAGGACAAACAGAAGCAAAGTTACACCCAACACTGTATAGTCAATCAGGAGTGCCAAAGCTCGATTACCGATTCCCGCTAGAGTGAATTCCAACTCTACACTTTCTGGAGTCTGGAATGTGATGCGATTAAAAAAGCGCATATTTTAACTAATTCAAAATTAATAGAGTTGGATTAAGGTGTTGAGTTAACGAAAATCTTGCGAGGGAGGTTCTCGTAATTGCAAACCTAGACCTTCACGCCGACTACGCAAGTCCAAATATAAAACAGCTTTTAGTGCTTGCCAGAATGGCATGACTAAAACTCCACCGATCAAGCTTCCAATCAAAGAAATAATATACACAATCGAGTAAATAGCAGTACCAGGCTCAAGCCTGATTAGGAATAAGTTAGGTATATAGTTTAATACAAACACCAACGGCAATGTAACGATAAAAGCAACTAAAACAATGCCTTGAATACGAAATACTGAGGCTTTAGTTAGATCCCAACTTCTGGCAACACTTTCGCCACCATTAATATTTTCCTCAACTGCTAAGGGCACTTCAGCTACTATCCAACGGGAGTAGAACCAGGTTAGTCCTAACAATATAATGCCTGCCGTTACAATTATTGCCAATGTGGTTACGACTATAATGCCTGAACTACCTAGTATTCCTGCTAATGCTACTCCGATCAAGCCAGCTAGTACACCGCCCACGATCGCTAATCCAAGATAAATTATCAGCAAAGATATAGCTACTTGGAAAGCAACTCTTAAAAAAGACCAAAGACGTGGATTAACATGGCTTCTGGCAGTTTGAACACTTTCAGGCTGGTAAATCAATTCTCCAAAAGCCAAGCGTGAAATTAATCCAGAAATGGCTGCATATTTTGCCCAACCATATACAGGAACTAAAACCCACAAGTGAGCGATCGCAGCTAGGTTAAGATAAGTCTTCAAATGAGAACGATACAATCGTACCGCAGCACTGACAACGTTACCGATACTCAGTGGTTGTATCTGGCCGGAAGATCCAAAGTTTTCAGACATAATGGTAAATTTCCCTTGAAATTACGGAGATGAATTTGAGGCTATCTTAAGCTAAGTTAAAGTCAGTGTTCCCAAAATTCATGAATATTCAACGTTGGATTGCGCGACGAGAACCGAATTGGCAGCGTTTGGATGCTCTATTAAGGCAGATAGAAAAAAAAGGGTTAAAGTCCTTACGGGCAGCAGAAATTAGAGAGTTAGCGAGTTTGTATCGTTCAGTGGCGGCAGATTTGGCACGTGCCCGCACTCAGCAAATCGGCAATACTTTGATCCAAAGTTTACAATCTTTAACAACTCGTGCTTATACGCAGATTTACCAAGGTTCGCGGCGACAAGAATGGCAGGCAATCTTAGAATTTTATCGTTGGGGATTACCATCTGTAGTCCAGAAAACATTTGTATATATTGCTGCGGCAACGGCACTGTTTTTACTAGGCGCACTAGTGGCTTGGTGGTATTCCTGGCAAAATCCCAGCTTTATGCCTTTAATCGTACCTGAAAGCTTGATTACCAAGGTACGAGATGAGCATAAATTATGGATGGGTTCAATTGTTGGTATTGAACCTCTGGCATCCAGCGGGATCGCAATCAATAATTTGTCGGTGTCTTTTGGGGCTGTCGCCGGTGGTATAACAGTTGGAGCATACACAGCCTATTTGATGGTATTTAATGGTTTATTAATTGGTGCTGTTAGTACTTTAGTAGGTCAAAATAATCTGGCTTATCCTTTTTGGGCCTTTGTATTTCCGCATGGTTCCTTGGAATTGCCGGCGATCTTTTTTGCTGGGGGTGCGGGATTTTTATTAGCAAGAGCAATTTTATTTCCTGGTAAATATCGTCGTGGAGATGCACTGAAATTTTATGCTTATCAGGCAGTGCAGCTAGTATTTGGGATTGTACCAATGTTGATTATTGCTGGTGCGATCGAAGGATTCTTTTCACCTAACCCCAGTGTACCTGATGCAATTAAATATTTAGCAGGAATAGGATTATTTATACTTTTGGTGCTGTATTGTAGCCGCAAGAAAACATAAAATAATTTACATTGTAACGGATGGACAAATTACGAACTACATGATTCTTAGAAGCTTAAAATTCAAGAAGCATTTGATTCATCGGATATTTGGGGAGGCGATACAAATATCTAATAACACTTTATTTGCTGTATGGCTACTGTAGAGCTACGTAATTTCCATTAATATCTCATTTTGGCAGTAACATAGTGAAACAGCATTGCTGATTTGTACTGTTTTACTTAATCAAGTTTTGTTTTAGACGTTTTAGGAATATGAGTAAACTAATTCCAGCCATCAGAGTCAAAAACTTCAGCTTCTCTTACGACACTCAAAAGATAGTTGAAGGCGTGTCAATGGATATTTACCAAAACCAAGTCACGGCAATTATTGGTTCTAGTGGTTGTGGGAAGTCTACTTTTCTTAAATCGTTAAATCGCATGAGTGAATTAGAAGCAGAAGTAAAGGTTGAAGGAAAAGTAGAATTTTTTGGGCAGAGTATTTATGAGCGTCGTGTCAACATCAATCGCTTACGTCGCCAAGTTAGTATGGTTTTTCCCAAACCAAATCTTTTTCCCATGAGCGTTTACGATAATGTTGCTTATGGGGTGAAGTTAGTTGGATGGCATCCGAAAGTAGAATTAGATGGAATTGTTGAATCTGCCATCAAAGCTGCTGAACTTTGGGATGAAGTGAAAAATAAACTACACAAATCTGCTTTAGAGCTTTCTGGTGGTCAACAGCAAAGATTATGTATTGCGCGTGCTTTAGCGGTCAAGCCTAATGTTCTTTTGATGGATGAGCCTTGTTCAGGTCTCGATCCTATGGGTAGTATAAAAATTGAGAATTTGATCCATAATTTGCGTTCTGAGTTGACAATTGTGATTGTTACTCACAATATGCAGCAAGTTACTCGCCTATCTGATTTTACGGCTTTCTTTTATAGTAATGAAAATCGTATTACTCAAATGGTTGAATTTGGTACTACCAATAAAATCTTTACTAACCCTGTCGATTCTCGCACCCGCGACTATGTTTTTGCTCGCGTCGGTTGAAGTTTTTCTTAAATTCTAGCTATTCAGAGGATTAATACATAGTGCAAGCGGAAATGATGGGTTAAATTGAATTTCGGCTTGCTTTAAGTTGTTCTGGTGTTGGGCAATGCAATCTGATATTGACAGTATTTTTTTATACTATATACTTAAGAAAAGTATTTGCTCTAGACCACCTGAATCACAAGATGAAATGTCCCCAGTGCGAATCTACTTCATGTCGTCAAAATGGTCGTCGTAATGACAAGCAGAATTACCTCTGCAAAAATTGTGGTAAACAATTCATTGAGCCTGCATTTCCTCATTCCTTAGAAAGTAGCTTGCTTGCTAATAGCAACGGACATAGTAAAGTATCTACGGCTGAAGCGACGGAACTTTCTTTAGTAAAAAACCTGCTAGAAGAAAAAGTCACAGAGAAAGGCCTTAGCTCTTTTAATTTTATCTTAGCTGAAGAACTGCTGCAAACTATATTATCGCCTGATTGGCTAAAATCTGCTGCGTTCAATCAATTACTCCTCAAAATTCAGCAAAAAAATGAAATTAAACCTAAGCTAAAAATAGGAATTTCTCTTCTACTTTTGGATGTAGAAAACTTAAAATTAGATATTAATTCAGAATTATTTTTAGCCAGTGTTTGTGAATATCCTCTCCAAGTTAAAATGGCATTTGCTAACTGGAAAAATCCCAGTATTGGGAAGCAAGATATTGAACTATATAACCGTGGCTATCAACTTGTCCATGTGCCTGAAGGTAAAAATAGTGCTGATGCAAAAATGATTGCATTCGGTGCTTGTATTTTACGCTCTTATCCAACAGTTAAAGAAATATTAGTCTGTTCTAGCGATGGAATTTTAATTCACCTATGTAACGAACTCCAAAACCAGGGATTAATTGTCTATTGGGTGCGTAGACAAGGGCAAAGTTTGAATATAGAAAATCGGAATACTGGCAAATTAACTCATTATTCCTTAGCAGTGGCAACAGAAGTTCCATCCTTGGAAAAGGTGGTTGATACAATTCAAGATTTAATTAAAATTGAACAGAAATCAATCAATACTCGATTAAACAGCTTAGTGGCTGTTGCGACTTTATTTCAAGAAAAATGTGACATTATTAATATTCAAGATAATTCAAAGCATCTAGAAAATGAAAAAGTCATTTCTGTGTTAGATAACTCTTTTACAGAATCTATTCAAGAAGTAAAAAAAGAAGGTTTAGTGAAAGTTCTTAATGAAAAAGTATTAGATAAATTAATATTAAAAATTATTCAAGATATACAAAAACAATCTCCTAGAAGTAAATTATCTGTGTCCCAACTAGGTACAGAGATACGGAAAATCACTGGAGAATCACCCAATTCAATTATTCAAGAATTAAACTTAGGTTCTAGTTTTCTTAAATATCTAGAATTGTCTCCTATATTTACATTAAAGGCAAGTGGCAAAGAATATGAGGTAATGGCGCTACTCAGCGAGTAAATACTTTCTAGATGTCTACCTACAACCTGAGCCTGTACTTCTGTATTATGTAAAAAGATGTAAATAAATGTAAATAATACAATGCAGGATAAAGTTGTTGTTATTGTCGGTGCTACTGGTGGTATTGGTTCAGCTTTAACACAAAAACTTGCGCCTACTGGAGTTCGGTTGGTACTGGCTGCCAGAGATGCGGTGCGTTTAACCACACTGGCTGCTGATTTACCAGGACAAGTTTTGACTGTTCCCACCGATATTACTGACCCCAAACAGGTAGATACTTTGATAGAAAAGACCATCGCTGAGTTTGGTCAAATTGATATTTTAGTGAATGCAGCTGGTGCTGGTATACTCAAGCCCTACAACAGTCTGGAACCCGCTGATTTAGACAAGATGTTAGATGTCAACTTAAAAGGTAGCTTTTACACCACTCAAGCGGCGGCTGAAGAAATGCAAAAGCGCAAGTCTGGTCACATCTGTAATGTAGTAGGAATTCTGGGCAAGCATTCGATGGGGATGGCAGCGGCTTATTCGGCTTCTAAGTTTGGTGTTGTCGGTTTTAGCAAGTGCATGGCAGAGGAACTCAAGCGTTTTGGTATCAAGTTCACGCTATTCTACTTTGGTGGGGTAGATTCTCCTTTTTGGGATAATGTCAACCTAAAAGTAGACCGGAAAAAAATGCTCAGTCCTGAAACTGCTGCCAATGCCATTTTCTTTGCCCTTTCTGCCGAACCTCAAGCTGTACCAATGGAAATTAACATTCAACCTGATAGTCATTTATTCTTTTAGAGTGGGAGTACGCTTACATAATTCTTGCTTAGGAAAGAAGTGAAAATCTAGCAAAAAAGGCAAAATTTACAGATATATAAACTGTTATGCTTGATTTTCAATATCTATGAAAATTGATCACGTTCATTTCTATGTAGAAGACGCCAAAGTGTGGCGGGATTGGTTTGTACGCCATCTTGGTTTTCAAGCAGTAACCGATCGCATCAGTTCATTTCACACTTGTACAGAAGTGGTGAAAAATGGTAGTGTCTGCTTTTTTCTATCTTCACCCCTGTTGCCTACAAGTCCAGTAGCTGAATTTCTGCGTCAGTATCCTCCTGGTGTGGCAGATGTCGCTTTTGCTGTCGAAGATGTCGAAGGCGCGATCGCACTAGCTCAAAAACACGGTGCTACAATCTTACAACCCATACAGGAACGTGAGGTAGGTACGGCGTCGATCAAATGTGGCAAAATTGCCGCCTGGGGTGGACTGACTCATACTTTGATAGAAAAGTCATTGGTCATTTGTCCGTCGTCATTTGTAACTAACACAAATGACAAAGAACAAATGACAAATGACAACACTTTTACCGCCATAGATCACATAGTGTTAAATGTGGCAGTTGGTGAATTGGATCGTGCTGTGGCTTGGTACGAAAAAATTCTAAATTTTCAACCCCAGCAGGCATTTAAAATTAAAACCAATCGCTCTGCTTTACACAGCCAGGTGATGGTTTCGCGCAACGGTAGCGTCCAATTGCCAATTAATGAACCTGCTTCCAAGAATTCTCAAATTCAGGAATTTCTAGATGTCAATCGGGGGCCAGGAATTCAACATATTGCCTTGCGGACGACTAATCTTGTGAGTGCGATCGCTAAATTTCGTGCCAGTGGTTTATCCTTACTCTCGGTTCCCCAAACCTACTACTCGCAATTAAAACAGCGACCAGGAATCACCCTATCACCTCTAGAACTAGAAGCGATCGCTCAACAAGAAATTCTCGTAGACTGGCAAGAATATACTTCTTTAGAGGGAGGCAATACTGCACCCTTATTACTGCAAATTTTCACTCAGCCCATTTTTGAACAGCCAACATTTTTCTTTGAGTTTATTGAACGCCGTTTCCAAGCTCAAGGTTTTGGTGAAGGTAACTTTCGCGCCTTATTTGAAGCCATTGAAAGCGAACAAATTAAACGCGGTACGCTGCAATGAGGTTATTGTCGATACTTTCTTAAAAAGAGTTTACAAAAAAACCTTTAGCTAGACTTGATACCCTCAAAAAATAGCCATACATCTGAGATAAACTTAATAAAAATTAACTTTTCCCGCCGATGCTAAGACTGATTACTGACTTCGACGGACCAATTATTGATGTTTCCGAACGGTACTACCGCGTTTATCAATTTTGCTTAGATAAAATCCGTCGCCCAGATCAAGTAGTGCAAGAACTTCCGAAAGCGGAATTTTGGCAGTTAAAGCGATCGCGCGTTCCTGAAAAACAAATCGCCTTAAATTCCGGGTTAGACGAAGCCCAAGCCCAAGAATTTGCCCAATTACGGCGACAAACTGTGCATACAGAAGCTTATTTCACCTATGACACTCTCGCACCTGGTGCTGTGGATGCACTGTTAAAAATACAACAAGCTGGAATTGATTTGGCAGTTATGACCATGCGCCGAGTTCGAGAGCTAGATTATGCCTTTAAAAAACATGATTTAGGCAAATTTTTCCCGGAAAATCGTTGTTATTGCTTGAGTAACGACTACGTGAAGACTCGCGATATTGAAGATAAGCCCTTGTTAATGGCTAGGGCATTAAAAGAACTCCCTCCGGCTGCTGATACCTGGATGGTGGGAGATACGGAAGCCGACATCACTGCTGCGAAAAATTATGGTATTAAGGTGATGGCTGTAGAATCTGGGATTCGCGATCGCACCCAACTAGAACTTTACCAACCCGACTTAATTGTTCAGGATTTCAGTACTGCTGTAGATATAGTTCTAAAACCTAAATATCTTGTCTAAAAAGGTTCTGTAGCGGCAATTCAGGTTGCAAATTAAAATAGGAGCCAGAATAGGTATTCTGACTCCTGACTTTTATCTTAGAAGAACACACATAAACCATGTCTTCTTTATCGAAACCTGCTTACGGCAGTGGTTTAACGTAGAAAACTACTAACTAGCCACAACAATATAAACGTCACTACAGTAGAGAACTGATTCGTTTCCAGACTGATAAATGATATTTGTGGTAAGAGCCAGCTAGCAACTAGTCCCCCAGCGATTAGGCCAATTATTAAACTGACCAGGGTGAACAAAACTGCTCGGCCAAATTTGCCTTCCTTGCGATTGAGAAAGTAAATACTAGTGCCTACGCCAACCACCAATGCTAACTGCAAAACCTGATCGCCCCCCTCTGGATAGAACAGGCTAATAGAACTCAAACCGAGAAACCAAGCTCCTGGTAAGAGTATATCCGCAGGCGCTGGCTGATCCAGCATCCTTTGCAGCCATGCAGGTGACTGCTCGCGAGGGGTTGGACTTTCTTTAGGAGGCGATTGCACTCGCAACTCTGGAAACCGTATTCGCTCAGGGACTTTGATTTTACCTTCCTGGCGCATCCGTAAGCGATCCATTAAAATCGCATCGTAAGCCGCCTCAATTACTTCTAAATGCTTGGCATCGCCATTATGTTGCTCGAATAGGCGATTACGAGCATCCTGAATTTCATCGAAGCTAGCCTCTTCTGATACCCCAAGTTTTTCGTAGGGATTTTGATCGCTCATGGGAGTTTGTTACTTCAGCCTCAATCAGCGGCAGTCTTTTATCGAAAAAAAACAGCTTTAGGTTTTATTTTGATCGAAACTAAAGTCTCGATCTATTTATATGCCCTACCAGGATAGTAGCACGGGTTAGTTTGATCGACTTTGTAATTTCAACTATAGTCACTTTAACATATCGCTATAACTCCGTGTATACCCTCATGTCGTTGTCTAATTCTGGCTCTAATCTAGAATTTGAACGGAGAGTACCTAAAAGTCATGGTTTTTATGAAAAAATCAACTTTAATGTTTCAAATTTGGCGACTTACTGTGCCCTAAAATAATTTTTTTTAATTATACTGAATAATCGCTTGTGGTATATATCCACATATCGATTTAAAATTGAAACGTTTTAAGTTACCACCTAACTGGGATCGAGAAGGTGTCTTGCTATCAAGAACGGTTGCAGTTAAAGTCAGAGCGCTTATATACTGTTGGCTAACAGAAGTTTCGCCTTCTAATTGCCCACAATCCTGATTAGAGTATTTATTTTTGAGCGATCGGGATTGTTATACCGTAGCCATGTAGATTCTTAGTTAGTCCTAAAGTGGCAACTGCGTTTTTACGCAACTCTCTTGTTAATCTTACGAATTTTTGTGCAAAGTAATGGTCATGGCTCCCGCCAAGATTCTTGTAGTTGACGACGACCCTGCGGTTCGGAATTTAATCCAACGCTTTTTGATTAAACAGAACTATCAGGTGGAGGCTGCCGAAGACGGAAAGACAGCCTTAAATCTATTTGAGCAATTTAACCCTGATTTGGTGATTCTAGATGTGAATTTACCAGATGTCACAGGGTTTAACCTCTGCCAAGAGATGCAAAGTCGTAATGGTGTTTTTGTTTTGATGTTGACTAGCCGTGCTGACGAAGCTGATAAAATTCGCGGCTTTGCTAAAGGTGCTGACGACTATCTCACCAAGCCTTTTGGACTAGGAGAGCTAGAAGTCAGAGTCGGAGCTATTTTGAGGCGTCAGCGAGTGATAACTACGGCCGAGCAGAAACGCTTGGTATTTGAAAAACTTATGATCGATCCAGTGCGACGGGAGGTAGCACTTAATAACCAAGCAGTACCCTTAACTGCTCTGGAATTTGACTTGTTGCATTTTTTAGCTAGTCATCCAGGCCGAGTTTGGCGGCGGGCAGAACTAATCCAAGAGGTGTGGGATTATGAATATGTCGGCGACCAGCGGGTTGTAGATGTTCATATCGGCCAAATTCGCAAGAAGATTGAAATTGATGCTAGTCAACCAGCGTTAATTCAAACTGTACGTGGCGTAGGCTATAAATTTGAATCTCCTGCTCATCCCCAGCATTTGGAAGCCAAATCCTAAGTTTATAGTC
This sequence comes from Nostocales cyanobacterium LEGE 12452, assembly GCA_015206945.1. Taxonomy (GTDB): domain Bacteria; phylum Cyanobacteriota; class Cyanobacteriia; order Cyanobacteriales; family Nostocaceae; genus Nostoc. The sequence continues at coordinate 11,287 of JADEXV010000113.1, forward strand.
TAGAGTTTTTTAACTCTTGACTGTTGACTCTTGGGGTAGTGGTTGGTGAATTTTGTTGGTTTTATTAACAGACAAATCTAGACAATCAAAATAAGTAGATATTCCTCAAATACACGCCAAACAGTTATTTGAGATATTTATTTATCTATTTAAGATAGTAGGCAGGGGAGAGAGTCCACTAGAAAATATTTCTTGGTATGTTACCGTTTTGGTAAATATAACGGTGCTGAGATTTCAGTTTATAGGACACATAGCTGTGCATTGGTATCAACTTCAGCTAAAGATCCCATTAAAACCCCGTTTCTAGCCTCTGTCTGGAAATGCTGCTTATTGGGCTGCTACTGTAAGTTAGGGAAGTGTAGCCTCAAAATAGGTATTCACAGTCGGAGACTGAGAACAAAGGTAAATTCCGCCCTATTACCAACTACTTTTGGCAATAAGAGAAACTATTAGAACTTTTTTATGGATCGGAATCTACCGATCTTTTTTATTTTAATATTGCCGATCGCTATTAGCTTAAAATCCCGTTAATGGGGCACGGTATGCCGTGCCCCATTAATAAATAGGGGAATAACGCCCTTCATACCAGTACCTATGGGGTGTCTAGTAAATTAGCTGTTGCTGGTGAGTCGGTACAGGGCATTTCTACTGTGGAGTGGTGGAACAAAGTTTCCAGATAGACTCGTGCAGCACGGCGATCGCTATCTCCGTTTTGGAGTAAAAACAATGATAGTGCCGCCGTCAATACTCTGTTTTCATCCCAATCGGGATGGGTTTCTAAGTAGTTTTTTAAGGATTCGTGCAGTGTTTCAGGAATTTCTGTAAAGATGCTAACCGTTGATTTCATGAGATTTTCCTCCTATGAGGATAATCAAGAGGGACAAGTTGCTTGCGGTAAAGCAGTTTAGGGCTTTACACGCTCTTTCGCTATTCCGACAATCTGCGCTGAAATCCGGTGGTAATATATTTTACACATTAGATGCCAGCCGATTGAACGGATTATAAAAGCAAGCCGCATCATTGTGCGCCAAGAGGGGGTGGGTTTGTCAATGCTGCGAAATGTTAAAAACGAGTGTATAAAAAATAAATACGAACGAAAGAATGAGGATTTAAGCCGATTTTTTGTTACTTTACTTCATAAAAACTCAGTCCTTAAACTTCTTTGCTACTTGTAATCAACAATCCCCAGTAAGACAGCAAGAAGCCTATTAGCTCGTATAGCACCTGTGGAAAACTGCTAAAATCCCTGTGGAAACCCTGTGGAATGAGTGAGGAAAATAGTAGCCAATGATAAGAATTACAAAAATGTCATCAAATTATGACATTTAAGCTCATGAAATTAGCTTCTCAATCGCAGTTATCATCGTGGTTGCCTTCGATACATCCCCAGGTCTGGATTTTCGCAATTGGGAGATTTCTCTCGGAAGTTGGTAGTGGCTTTACTCTGTTTTATGCGCCCATCTTTTTTGTTAATCAACTTGGTTTATCTGCAACCAGTGTTGGGGTAGCCTTGGGTAGCGCCTCGATTTCCGGCATTGTAGGGCGGATTGCAGGTGGTTCTTTGGCTGATTCTGAATATTGGGGACGCCGCCGCACTTTGTTGCTAGCGACGGCGATTTCAGCAATTGCTTCTCTAGTTTTAGCTACAACCAATAATTTCACTTCTTTGGTAATCGGTAGCTTGATTAGCGGTTTAGGGATAGGTTTCTATTGGCCTGCGGCTGAAGCTGTGGTTGCTGACGCTAGCCAAATTGACAATCGCCGGGAAACTTTTGCGATCGCTCGACTAGCTGATAATCTGGGGTTAGCGATTGGAATTGTGCTGGCTGGGTTTTTAATCGCGATAATTGGGAGTTATCGATGGCTATTTGTGATTGATGCCATCTCTTTTATGGTATTTTTTGGGGTTGTCTATGTAGGAATTAGTGAAACTGAACAACAGCAGATAGAGGAATCTGAAAAGACAGAAATTTTTGCTTCTTGGATGGCAGTATTGAGCGATCGCCGTTTTTTAGTCTACATAGCAGCTAATATATTCTTTACAATCTATATTTCTCAAATCCACAGCACCCTGCCGCTTTACTTCAAAAACTTTGTATTTGTTGAAAGTACCGCTAAAGGATTTACTGAAACTACCATTAGCGGACTATTTGCTTGGCATCTAGTATTCGCAATTATTTGTCAGTTGCCTGTCACCAACATTTTAAAACGCTGCTCTCACACACTCGCGCTCACTGTTTCCGCCATTTTCTGGGCAATTGGTTTCGGACTGATTTGGGTTAGCGGGACAGCCCCATCTCATCATCTGCTTTGGGTAACATTGGCATTGGGAGTATTTGCTGTGGCGATTGTTTCCTATACCCCATCTGCTGCCTCTTTAGTGACTGAGTTAGCCCCGGAAAATCAACGCGGCGTTTATTTCTCCATCAACGCTTTGTGCTGGGCTATTGGCTCTTTTATTGGTCATCCCTTGGGTGGATGGGCATTAGATCAACCACAAATTATTACCAATAGTTACTGGCTAGGCTTCATTTTGAGCGTAGCGATCGCTGTGGTGATTTTACAGTACCTGAATCGAATTTTGGCTGAGTAGGGGCACACAGATGTGCGCTTATTTTTCCTCTATTGACGACGTTCTTGGAGTTTGCGATATACAGATTTTAAATCCACTTGATGGTGAGCTAGGGCAACCAAAGTATGATATAGCAAATCAGCCACTTCACCTGCGATCGCATCTGCTTCATCATCCTTAAAAGCCATTACCACCTCAGCGGTTTCCTCACCAATCTTTTTTAAAATTTTGTTATCGCCACCTGCAAATAGTTTACAGGTATAAGAGCTTTCAGTAGGATTATCGCGGCGATCGCATATTATTTGAAACAATTGCGACAATGTATCACCAGGTGGTGCAGCAATTTTTCCTTCTATTTGGTGAAAACAACTGCGCTCTCCAGTATGGCAGGCAACATCTCCTAATTGTTCTACGCCAATGAGCAGTGCATCACTATCACAGTCATAACGGATACTCTGCACTTTTTGGATATGCCCAGAAGTCGCTCCCTTGTGCCACAATTCTTGCCGAGAACGGCTCCAAAACCAAGTTTCTTCAGTTTCTAAAGTCTTTTGTAACGACTCCTGATTCATCCACGCCATCATCAGGACAGTACCATCCAGATAGTCTTGGACAATTGCAGGCACCAGACCCCGTTCATCGTAGCGAATTTTATCAACCGGGATGGTGTAATGCAGCGATCGCGAATCGTTAGAAGACATACCAGCTAGTTTGCTCTAATGAGAATAATTTATGGATTCACGATACCATTCAGACTAGGGCAGTTGGTATATTTTTTTTGAATTAAATATCTAAAGTCAAGTCTTCATTGGACTTGCATAACATAATGTTATTTTTTTGGTTCCGCTAATTTTATAGGATAGAAATTCTAAGCAGTGTTTGACCCTATTCTAAGATAGAGCTTTTTATTGCCCACTGTTAGGAGAGAACTTTGGTAAATACCACAATTAAAACAACAAAATCACAAGAAGTCTTCGCCGCTGCTCAAAACCTCATGCCCGGAGGAGTCAGTTCTCCAGTTCGTGCCTTTAAATCTGTGGGTGGACAACCCATCGTTTTTGATCGTGTCAAAGGCGCGTATATTTGGGATGTAGATGGCAATAAATATATAGACTATGTAGGCACTTGGGGCCCAGCTATTTGTGGTCATGCTCATCCAGAAGTAATTGCAGCGTTGCATGAAGCTTTAGAAAAAGGCACCAGTTTCGGCGCTCCCTCAGTCCTAGAAAATGTTTTGGCAGAAATGGTCATTGATGCCGTTCCTAGCATCGAAATGGTTAGATTTGTCAACTCTGGAACTGAAGCTTGTATGGGAGTTTTGCGGCTGATGCGGGCTTTCACCAACCGGGAGAAAATCATCAAGTTTGAAGGTTGCTACCACGGACACGCCGATGCGTTTCTAGTAAAGGCGGGTTCTGGTGTTGCTACACTTGGTTTGCCAGACTCACCGGGAGTACCTAAATTAGCAACTAGCACCACTTTAACTGCGCCTTTCAATGACCTAGAAGCCGTTAAAACTTTATTTGAAGAAAACCGCGACGAGATTGCCGGTGTGATTCTTGAGCCAGTCGTCGGCAATGCTGGATTTATTGCGCCTGACGCTGGCTTCCTAGAAGGTTTACGGGAATTGACTCACGAGTATGGAGCGTTATTGGTATTTGACGAAGTGATGACAGGCTTCCGTATTGCTTACGGTGGCGCTCAAGAAAAATTTGGCGTCACTCCCGATTTAACAACCTTGGGTAAGGTGATTGGTGGTGGTTTGCCAGTAGGGGCTTATGGTGGTCGCCGAGATATTATGTCAATGGTTGCACCTGCGGGATCCGTATATCAAGCTGGGACTCTTTCTGGTAATCCTTTGGCGATGACTGCTGGTATTAAAACTTTAGAATTGCTGCAAAAGCCAGGTACTTACGAGTCTCTTGAGCGAATTACTAAAAAGCTAGCAGATGGTTTGCTGCAAATTGCCAAAGAAACTGGTCATGCAGCTTGCGGTGGTCAAATCAGCGCCATGTTCGGCTTATTCTTTACCGCTGGTCCAGTTCATAACTACGAAGATGCGAAAAAGTCTGATACAGCCAAATTCGGACGCTTCCATCGCGGAATGTTAGAGCGTGGTGTTTACTTAGCACCCTCCCAATTTGAAGCTGGGTTTACATCTTTTGCTCACACTGAAGAAGACATTGAGCAGACTTTAGCAGTTGCACGAGATGTAATGTCTAGTCTGTAATCCAAACCTAGTCCAAGTAGTGAAAAGCCAGGAGCGGAGGCTTCCTCCATTCAGAAACTGGCATTGTGTTAGCTGAAAGTACGGCATTATTAGATTGTTGATGGGCCGTACTTTCCGCGCTAACCCACCCGACATTTAAATTTCTAAAAAATTTCAAACATTGCTTCTGACAAAAAAACCGTCCAAAATTACCATCTGAACGGGATTTTTCCTATTGATATTTGATACGAACCTGGCCTGCTACAGGTTGTACTGATATCTAAAAACTACAAGTCAGGAGGCAAAATTACTTGATCGATTGCATGAATTACACCGTTGCTACCTGTGATATCTGCCTGTGTAACTTTAGCATCATTGACAGTTACACCGGTAGCAGGATCAACTTTAACGTTGATTGCGCCACCTTCAAGGCTTTTAACTTCGCCAGACTTTAAATCAGTGGACAATACCTTACCAGTCACTACATGGTAAGTTAAAATCTTGAGCAATACTTCTTTGTTATCTGGCTTTAACAATTCTTGCAAAGCATCTGCCGGCAACTTAGCAAAAGCTGCATCAGTGGGTGCGAAAATAGTTAAGTTATCTTTGCCTTGCAAAGCTGCGCTTAATCCTGCTGCTTTCAAAGCCTTGGTCAAGGTGGTAAAGGAAGCGTTTGACTCTGCCAAGGCTAACAAGTTTTTGCCTTGATTGCTGGTTGCCCCTGGTGCTGGTGGAGTTGTGGTCGGTGTCTCACTAGGTTGAGTACCTGGGGTTACGGGTGTAGGTTCGCTAGGTGTAACACTACCACCACCACGGTTATAGGGAGGCTCGTTGAAAATACTTGGTTTGGGATTTAACGTTGCACCACTTCTCTGCGCTACTGGTTTGCGTTTGGCATTGCCCTTTTCGATTTGGGAAACGGCTTCAGTAGGTGCGTATTGAGTGTTTGCTTGAAGGCGTTGACCTTGGTTATAAGGAGCTTCGTTGAAAATACTGGGGTTAGGATTTAGTACCTCTTTCGCATCAGATGGTAAAGTAATGAGGACGCTGAAACTAGTAAATCCTGCTATGCCTGCCAACGTGGTCAGCAATTTGCTGTAATTTGTCTTCATAAATTTTGTTTTTTTTGTCCACACATTACATAAAGATTTATAACATTTTGCTATGCACAAAATCTAACTCAAGAGGGAAGTAAGATTTTTCTCTAGAAGAGTTTGTGCTAGCAAGGTAAAATATTTAACCTCGATTCACGCTGATAAGTATGCAATATATCTACCATATATTTCATGTAAATTGAGCAAATTTTCTCCATCACACCAAAATTTAAAAATGCCACTCGGTGTAAAGTAAATTCTCAAAAAGTGTGAAAATCCCACCTCTACAAGTTATGAGTTACCATTAGCTCCAAAGAAAAATTATACTTAAAAGACAATTTATATACAAACTCGTACGTAAATTAATAGTTCATTCATAAATCCTGAATTACATAGAGAAGAAAGCTATATTTCAGAATTAACCATTGATTATTCAGCAAAAGCACAGAAATTAATTACCGAAATATTTTATAGGCTAACGCTGACAAAAATTGCAGTAAGTGTTGAAGACCCACGAATAAGGGGTTAGGTTTATTTATATATACTGAATTAAATTACTTAGTTATTTATATTTTTATCAATCAGAAAACAATATTTTTTTAATCGATAATTTTGCCAAAAATCAGGCATCGGTTAAACCCTAATGTCAATTAAATAGACAGCTAACCAACTAATACCAATCAAAATTACTTAAACTAAAGATACAATTGTAAAGTTAATAAGTTGACCAGTTACAAGAGATAGAACACATGCTGGAATTATACCAATGGGAACTCTCTCAATACTCAGAGAAAGTGCGCCTAATTCTAGATTTTAAAGGACTAGATTACCGCAAAATAGAGGTTACGCCTGGGATTGGACAAGTGGAACTGTTCCGGCTGACTGGTCAAAGACAAGTGCCTGTATTAAAGGATCGTAATAAATATATTGCGGATTCTACGGAAATAGCTAAGTATTTAGACTTAGAGTATCCCGATCGCCCCATAATACCGCAAGATCCTAAACAACGGGGTTTAACTTTATTAATAGAAGAATGGGCGGATGAGTCCATAGGCATCAAAGGTCGCAAAGCACTATTTGCAGCCGTAAGTCAAGATCAAAATTTTCGTAAGTCTTTATTACCTACCTCAACACCAGATATATTTAAAAGTCTGGTTCAAGGAGTACCTAGTGACTTACTGTCAGTGTTAGGTTTTGGGGTAGGTTACAGCCCAGATGTGATACAGTCAGCGATCGCATCTTTAAAACAAGACTTGGAAGCCTTAACGTTATTATTGGCAGATAGTCCTTATTTAACAGGAGATGAGCCGACTCTAGCTGACTTAGCGGTGGCTGGATTATCGATATTACTCAAGTTCCCTTCTGGGCCCTATCTGGATTTACCAGCTTCTATCAGAGGTAAAGGATTGCCAATCTTTGCCGAGAATATAGATTATGAACCATTCTTTACCTGGCGCGATCGCCTTTATGCCCAATTCCGCAAACCGTTAATTAGTACCACCCCATCAACAGGAAGTGCGCCAACCTCGATTCAGATTGATTAGATAATTGGGCATGGGGAATTGGGCATAGGGCATAGGGGATGGAGAAGAAAAACAAATGACAAATGACAAATGAACAATGACCAATGACCAATGACAAATGACAAATGACTAATCAGATGAATTCGGCACAGCCATTAGGTTCGGTCATTCAAGGTTCTCTAACTGAAGGTTTAGAAGTACGATTGCATCCTGACATTTCTGTAGAAGATATGCGGGTGGGTAAATTTCTTGTTGTGCAAGGGATGCGATCGCGCTTTTTTTGTATGCTGACAGATGTAGCATTAGGCGCTGCTAATGCCCGAATTATTGCTAATCCCCCCAATTGGGAAGATACTTTTTTACGAGACGTTTTAGCCGGAAGTGGTACTTATGGTACTATCAACCTCGCGCCGATGTTGATGTTCACTCCCGAAACTGAAGAATCTTTCTCCCCCACAAATGGCAAATCGGCCAATCCTTTCCTCCCATCGGTGACGGGTTTAGCTTCCTTTGTGCCACAAACCAGCACGACGATGGAATTGTTGCCTGTTAAAACTATTCCTAGCCACTTTAGTCAAGTTTACGAAGCAAGTGTTGACGATTTTCGCCGAGTATTTGGTTGGGAAGATGACCCCCAAAGGCGCAACTTTTCCATTGGGAAACCTTTGGATATGGATGTACCCGTTTGTATCGATTTAAATCGTTTTGTGGAACGGAGTAATGGGGTTTTTGGGAAATCTGGTACTGGAAAATCCTTTCTAACTCGGCTACTTTTAGCTGGCGTTATCCGTAAAAATGCGGCAGTAAATTTGATTTTTGATATGCACTCTGAGTATGGGTGGGAAGCCGTTGCAGAAGGTAAGAACGTCAATACAGTTAAGGGATTAAAGCAACTTTTCCCTAGTAAGGTAGAAGTTTATACCCTCGATCCCGAATCGACAAAGCGTCGGGGTGTACGTGATGCCCAAGAACTTTATTTGAGCTATGAGCAAATAGAAGTTGAAGATATTAAGTTATGTAGCCGAGATTTAGGACTCTCTGACGCAGCCTTAGATAACGCCAATATTCTCTATAGCGAGTTTGGCAAGTCTTGGATTGTCCAGTTGCTGAATATGACTAACGAAGAAATCGAGATGTTTTGCGACGAGAAGCGCGGACACAAAGGCTCGATTATGGCATTGCAGCGCAAACTCTTGCGCATGGATAGCTTGAAGTATATGCGAGCAGTTTGCCCCCAGAATTACATTAGTAAAATTGTGCAATGCCTGGAATCTGGGAAGAATGTTGTGATAGAATTTGGTTCCCAGTCTAATATGCTCTCTTATATGTTGGTGACGAATATGATCACCAGACGTATCCACGAGCATTACGTCAAGAAAGCAGATAAATTTCTGCAAAGCAAAAATCCTAGCGATCGCCCAACGCCATTGATGATTACCATTGAAGAGGCGCACCGTTTCCTTGACCCGGCTATCGTCCAAAGTACTATCTTTGGGACTATTGCCCGCGAACTGCGGAAGTATTTTGTCACACTTTTGGTAGTTGATCAACGCCCGTCAGGGATAGATAATGAAGTTATGTCGCAAATTGGGACTCGCATTACCGCTTTGCTGAATGATGAAAAAGACATTGACGCGATTTTTACAGGTGTATCTGGTGGTAGCGGACTGCGATCGGTTTTGGCAAAGCTAGACTCGAAACAACAAGCTTTAATATTGGGTCACGCTGTTCCCATGCCAGTAGTAGTACGTACCCGTCCTTACGACGCAACTTTTTACGCAGAAATTGGTGAGCCAGCCTGGGAAGAAAAACCTGATGCAGAAGTATTCGCTGCTGCGGAATTAGCCAAAGCTGACCTTGGATTTTAGATTGTCATTTGTCCTTTGTCCTTTGCAAATGACCAATACTTCTCTACGAATGCGAACAGGGTGTCTGAGACCGGGATTGCGCCAACGACTGACCTCGGCTTTGGCTCCATCGAGCGAAGTCGAGATGCTTGGCACGAGTCGCTCAGGACTAATGACAAATGACAAATGACTAATTCGTGACATCCCTCCATTGTCACAGCAAATTAAGTTCGGTTATCCGGCTAGTTTTTGGCAACAGAAGAGGGGTTTTTGGCGTCACTATAGATATAGTCAGTAATTTCAAGGAAACTTAAAATTGTTTTTATAACGGCTGCTTTTGAATTATAATGATAGGTTTTATCTTAAGATAGTTTACTATTTGCCTGATTTATCGTATCATAAGTTAAGTAGAACTCATACCGACTTCGGATTTACCGCTCGGTGTTACTAACTGTCCAAGAGAATAATTCTCAAAAATAACCAGCGTGCTTATAAAAGATTGAAAATTTAGGGAAGGTAGGGGAACCTATCATTGGGGGCTGACCGTCTTAACAACGGCTGTATCAATTAATTAATTTCTTTTGGTAGCTCCCGATATTTCGTGATAGATGTACTACTTTTCCCCCTCCATTTTAGTAATAAAACATACATTATCTTTACGAAGTAGAGGACATCGCACCAATGCCTACTGTCAATACCCAAACGGAAAACCTCAACACCAAATTCACGGCTGATATGGTGCGAACCTATCTGCGAGAAATTGGTCGTGTACCACTGCTAACCCGCGAACAAGAAATTGTCTTTGGGAAGCAAGTGCAACAAATGATGATGCTGATCGACGCCAAGGAAGCTTTGGCGAAGAAGTTGCAACGCGAACCGGATATTTCAGAGTGGGCCGATCACGTTAAACAATCGGAAACCGATGTGCAACAAACAGTGGCGCAAGGTAAGCGGGCAAAGCAAAAAATGATCGAAGCGAATTTGCGCTTGGTTGTTGCTATTGCTAAAAAGTATCAAAAGCGAAATATGGAGTTTCTGGATTTAATCCAGGAAGGAACACTAGGGTTAGAGCGGGGTGTGGAGAAATTTGACCCGATGAGGGGTTATAAGTTCTCGACTTACGCTTACTGGTGGATTCGCCAAGCAATTACCCGCGCGATCGCTCAACAAGGCCGTACCATCCGCTTACCGATCCACATTACCGAGAAACTGAACAAAATCAAAAAAGTGCAGCGCGAGTTGGCTCAAACCTTGGGGCGATCGCCGACTCCAGCCGAAATTGCCAAAGCGCTAGAACTAGAACCTGCTCAGATTCGCGAGTACCTGAATATGGCTCGTCAACCAGTTTCTTTGGATGTGCGAGTTGGTGAAAACCAAGATACTGAGTTGCAAGAAATGCTCGAAGATGATGGTCCATCACCAGAGTATTACACCAACCAGGAATTTTTACGCCAAGACTTGAACAATCTGTTAGCAGAACTAACCCCGCAACAGCGAGAAGTTGTAGCTTTACGCTTTGGTTTAGAAGATGGTAATGAAATGTCATTGGCGAAAGTGGGTGAGAGATTGAATCTCAGCCGCGAACGCGTTCGCCAGTTAGAGCATCAAGCTTTGGCTCATCTGCGTCGCCGTCGCGCCAATGTCAAAGAGTACGTTGCTAGCTAAAACAAGAGACGCGGAACTTCGCGTCTCTACACCACCTTGGTGATGCGCCTCCTCAATTCAGGGGGCGATTTTTTTATGCTGAAAAATAGGATAAATTCAGGGGTGATTTCTATAGCGATCGGCTTTCTGAAAGTGAATAGTACTCAATGATTGAGCAATTATCAAAAATTTACAATGAATCCCATTTTGTGGGCATCTCGGCAGGTGCCTGATTCGGTATAGATGGTGGATAGGCAGGATCAACATACCGCATCGTTACTCGCGAACACCGTTCAGTGCTATCACAACTTTTAGCCCTCCAACCCTCCAAATTGCTTGCTTGCTCGATCAAAAAAGTATCGGGAATGTAGGAGGCAATCGGCATATTTGTCCCTGCATAAACGGGATTTTGTCCAGATAAAATGAATTGATCCTCAGAAGACTGAACCACCATTCTTTGTTGGACGACATCATTCTGACCATTGGAATAGCGCACGTTAACGGTCATGGTGCCAGAATTTCCCGTTAAAGTCAGGAGTCCATCAAAAGATTTCCCATTCATGCGCCACTGGAGTTTCCAAATTCCATCTAGAGGAGATATTGTGGAGGCTGGGTAAGTAGAAAAACCCGATGGCGGCAGGGATTGAGCGTAGTTTACCGCCGTAGGCATCGGTATTGGCATAGCCCCGGCAATATCAATTATTGATAAAAAAGTAAACGTGTAGACTGTCGTACTGAAGCGAATTAGTTTAGTAAAGTTTAGTTTAAAGCGCCCAGTTTTCATAATTTTTTGGTGTGCTTTCTGGATAAATTTCATTAGATATCTTGCAAAAGTAACAAATGTCAAGATGTTGAGGAAAGGTTAAAGGGTAAGGGAAAATTCCATACCTTTACCCCTTATACCAATTTAATGTGAAGCTGCATAGAAAAGAGCTTCTAAGATAAAGTTATAAGAAGAGACAGAAATTACTTCCTCAAATGTAAGTTGGTCGAAGATTTCTTGGATGCGCTCGCGTAAAGCTTGTA
>JADEXV010000114.1 GCA_015206945.1 Nostocales cyanobacterium LEGE 12452
AGGCTATTAGGGTTCTCTAGTAACCAAATAACAAAAGGAATTTTCGGCTCACCATGTAAATTAAATACTAATTCATGTGCTTTTTTCAAACTCATTTGAGCTATATCTAGTTGAAAAGCTTTATCTAAATCAAAAGCCATATTCTGTATATTTATAATAAAACAACTAACTTATTAATATTTGTTTTTCTTCTAATTTGTCTATAATTATCAACAAAATTATTTTTATTTTTATAATTAAGTATAGTAAAAATAATTTTACATAAAATTACAGTATTATCACTGAGGGTTATGCTAAGGAACTAGGCATCTAAATGAAGAATCATCGACTGAGATAAATTGCTGCAATTTGCTGTGAAAAAAGATGTTGCTGCAATAGCTCGATCGCGCTTTAGTTGATAATCTGTTTGTCCCAGTCTTGAATTCGATGAATGCGCTGCTCGATATCAGTAACAAATTAGATACCGGAAAGTGTCAAACTAAATATGAAGTTAGCTTATAGAAAAACTGCAAACTCAAACCATGACTCAGCAACCAACTGACCTAGACAAGAAAGCTGTATTTGAGCAGTTGTGGGAGATTACAAAGGAACTCCGCCAAAAATTAGAAGCTCGTTTTCAGTTACATCCAGACCCTTCTGTAGAAAATTTACAGCAATATAGCAGTCTTGATGGCAACATGAAGGGTTCGCTGACCGCTTTTTCCGGGAAGGAAATTGACTGGCTAGTGCATTCGTGGTTGGGAAACCCTGAAAAATCAAACTTTAGCGCTATGCGTCTCACCACTTGGTTGAAGTCACATATTCAGGTTCCTCATTTGGCTTTTGAGTTTGGCACACTTCCAAATGGAAATATTTTATTTTATATAGATTACATTGCCCGAACTGAGCTTCTAACCGATTTGGCATATCTCGATCGCTACTATGAGCCAGTTAATCAAACATTCTTAAAGTTACAAGAAGATTCGCGCCTCAAGGCATTTATCAGCAAAAGTCTGTATCTGCGATTATTTCAATCGCCTGTTAAATTGTGCTACACAGGCGCACCTACTTTTGAAACTCTGGAACTAACTCGCACACTTGCACACGAAACACTCGATCGCTGGTTAACTTGGGTAGATGCAGCCGAACCTGTGCCAGAAGATGCACGCACTGCTTTAGCAACTCGTGATTTGGCGCTGCGCCGTAATGGTGCTGAACGCGATCCAGGTAATAAATTTGTCGTACAGATACTTGGATCGGAGTTGGCAGAGAAACTTGTGCGATCGCTCTGGGGTGGCGATCGTATTCTTTAAATTAGTCATTGGTCATTTGTCATTTGTCACTTGTACTGAGTTTCGACTGCGCTCAACTACCGCGTAGTCGTTGGCGCAGCCTCTCGTAGAGAAGTATTGGTCATTTGTTATGGCTCTCAATTTTCCATGTCCACTAATTTAGAATCGTACTGCGCTTTAGCATCGCAAGTTACCTGTTATGCAATCAACCTTCACTCGCGATCGCCAATCACACTTTTACCCCGCTAATACTATGCTGGAAAGAGAAGTAGACCGCAAATACTTCCTGTAAACACAGCAAAACACCATTGAGTGCTTCACCAACCTGGGGATGATTTGAATTTGGGAATGGGAATTTGGGGATTAGGAAGTAATAACAAATGACCAATACTTCGACTACGCTCAGTACAAGTGACAAATGACAAAACCAATAGAAGTCCGCAATCCCCGAACTGGCAAATTTGACTACGTAATTATCCCGCCGCCTCCAAGGCTGGTGGTACAGCAATGTAAGCGGACGCGCCGGGCACAAGTTCGCTGGCAGCAATTGGGTTTAGAGGGGAGAATTGAAGCTTTACAGCAGTGGAAGGATGCGATATTATCTGGACGCGATCGCCTCACGGAAGCTTTGGTAAATGATACAGGAAGATTGTCAGCCTCGGTATTAGAAATAGACTCTTTCCTCTCCAGCATCGATCGCTGGTGTCGGTTAGCACCGGAATTGCTGCAAGAATCGGCAAAAAATACAGCCATTCCCTTTATTGCCTTACAACAAACATCCGTTCCTTATCCCTTAGTTGGGGTAATTAGCCCGTGGAATTTTCCGCTGTCACTGTCTACTGTTGATACCATTCCGGCATTGTTGGCAGGTTGTGCTGTCATTGTCAAACCCAGTGAAATCACTCCCCGCTTCGTAGCACCACTGATTACAGCACTCAATACCGTTCCCAAGCTGCACGAGGTATTAACTTTTGTCGAAGGAGCAGGCGCAACCGGATCTACTTTAATTGAAAATGTAGATTTGGTATGCTTTACAGGCAGTGTAACCACAGGGAGAAAAGTTGCACAAGCGGCTGCAAAACAGTTTATTCCAGCTTTTTTGGAATTAGGAGGAAAAGATCCTGCGATCGTTTTGGAATCAGCTAACTTAGAATTAGCAACCTCAGCAATATTGTGGGGTTCTGTCGTCAACACCGGACAGTCATGCCTCTCAATTGAGCGAATTTATGTTGCAGACTCGATATTTGAAAAGTTTTACCATCAACTAGTAACCAAAGCACATCGCCTTGAGCTAGCCTATCCCACAGTCGAAAGTGGAGAAATTGGCCCGATCATCGCCGAAAGACAAGCAGCTGTTATTAGCGATCATCTTCTAGATGCAGTTGAAAAAGGAGCAGTAATTCACTGCGGGGGCGTAATCGAGGATTTAGGTGGGGGTTGGTGGTGTCGTCCAACAGTGCTTACCCAAGTTAATCATTCCATGAAAGTCATGACCGAAGAGACTTTTGGCCCGATTATGCCAATTATGCCTTTTTCTACAGTAGGTGAAGCAGTCTCTTTAGCGAATGACTCAATTTATGGATTGAGTGCGGCTGTATTTGCCTCAGAAACAGAAGCTTTAGAAGTTGCTTACCAGATAGATGCAGGTGCTATTAGTATTAACGATGCTGGACTCACTGCCATCATGCATGAAGGAGAGAAAAACGCCTTCAAATTCTCCGGTTTGGGAGGGTCACGCATGGGTGCGGCGGCGCTGAAACGGTTCATGCGAAAAAAAGCCATTTTGATCAAAACTAACGATACTAATGACCCTTGGTGGTTTGGGAATGGGGAATAACCGATGCCATCATCACTATGTAACTCATTAGCTTAACCAATGGCGATCGCTTCTGCCACAGTTTTGTCTACGATAACCAAAGCATCTGGAAGAATTTTGATAGTTCTAGTTCAGAACACGAGTCCATTCGTTCAGAACACGAGTCCATTCGTTCAGAACACGAGTCCATTCGTTCAGAACACGAGTCCATTCGTTCAGAACACGAGCTTATTTGTTCAGAACACGAGCTTATTCGTTCAGAACACGAGCTTATTCGTTCAGAACACGAGCTTATTCGTTCAGAACACGAGCTTATTCGTTCAGAACACAAGTCCATTCGTTCAGAACACAAGTCTGTTGTTTACTTGGTCAGTGGTGTGGTGTTGAAGTATAGCAAAGACAGCCGGGAATATGAGATGACAGGCGGGGTACGCAAAAGCGATCGCATTCGTAAAGCCACCAGCAGTTACTACAAGACTATCTGTCAGTATTTAATGTCCTTAGTGGTATTACATACGTAACTTTTCAACCCTAAAAGTACTGGACGACCACTGGGGCATCGGCTAGAGTTGAAGCGCTGTCGGTTACTGTTGACCTTGCTTTGATTTATGACTACCAATCCAAACCAGATTCTTAAAAGGATAGATTTCGGTAATGAAGCTGGAGATGACGTTCAGCCATCTGAAGTTTTAAATTTCTTTGTTGAGCAATCATCCTTTGAAAAATTTCTTAACCCAACAAAAAGTATTCTTCTAGCAACCGCTAAAAAAGGGGTTGGTAAATCTGCTTTGATTCGATGGATTGAAGCCAAGATTCAAGAGGAGCATGGAGATGATGTAATTGTTATCAGTTGTAAGGGTAGTGATTTAGTTCGCTCTAATTTTAAGCTCTCATCTGAGCTTAAGTTGCCAAATGACTATATCCGAGACTGGATGGTGCGTATCTGCGCTCTCGTAAATCGCCATATCGGTGCAGAGCTAAATTTAGCGCTTGGAGATGATGCAATTACTTTGGTCGAAAGTGCAGAGCTTGATGGTTTCAAAAGTCGTAATCTTGTGTCTGCACTAACAGATAGGCTAAGGAAACTAATTCCGCAACAAGCAACTGTTGAGAAGCTACACGCAACCAATGAAATAGAGCTTCTAAAGCGGTTTGACGGAAAGAAAGTATGGTTTCTCGTAGACGATCTTGATGCTACTTATCAACGCACTCCTCATGAAAATCTAGAACTAAGTACCTTCTTTTCAGCATGTCGCTATCTTGCTGCTCAGGTCACTGGCATAAATTTCAGAATAACCATGCGAACTGACGTATGGCCTTTAATACGAAGATTTGATGAATCGCTTGACAAGTTTGAGCAATATGTTCATGACATTACTTGGAGTCAGGCAGACTTCCGAACCCTGCTCTATAAGCGGATCAGATATCAAATGAATTCTTTAAAAATAGAAATTTCTTTGCTGACTGGATACTCAACAGAAATCGAGATTGAAGAACATTATGTCAATCAGATTTTTGAAACACGAACACTATGGAATAACAACGAAAGACCTATGTATCAAATTATTTATACTCTTTCCTACCATAGACCTCGATGGGCTATTCAACTATGTAAATTTGCACAAGAAGAAGCCATTCGGGAGAAACAAGGATTAATTGCTAAACAGCATATAGATGCAGTTTGGGGAGAATATGGGAGGAAACGTATTAGTGATTTAATCGCAGAGCATAAGCATCAGTGCCGTGATGTAGAAGAGTTGATAAATGGTTTTAGAGGCGCAGAACGTCGAATGACGCGGGATGAATTAATTTCATGGATCACTAATCATATAACAAATCATTTATCGCCAGTGATCGAAGGCAAGTCAGTAAAATCGTCTTTAGATATTGCACACTTTCTGTTTAGATTAGGCTTTGTCGTTGCTAGAGCGGAAAAGGAAGATCAAGGATATGAGCATTATTACTTCGCTGATATGCCTGATTTTCTTTCAAGCAGAACGAATCAAGACTTCGGTGTAATTTGGGAGATCCATCCATGCTACCGTCAGGCTTTAGATATTCAAAAACTCAATCAGGATCAGCAAAAGAGGCGTAACCACGCTAGATAAGTAGAGGCAAAATACATTAACTGAGAGGGCTAACAATTCAAATGCATCTTGGGGATTTTGATAGTCTGCTACCAGGGCAAAATTGAGCCATAAGTTTTATTGATCTATTTGCGATCGCCCATTGTCTGCGAAATTCTGGATCTTCATACGACTGCCAGTATGTACCCAGCAATCTCAACTGAGGATTTATTGAAGATTCCAATCACTCTACCCAAAGAATCTACTCGTCAAAAAATTAGAGAAAAGGTTAGAGAATCTCGCAAAGCACGGGAGCAATCCAAGCAACTGCTAGAAATTGCTAAAACAGGAGTAGAAAGAGCGATCGAAACTGATGAAGCGACAGCAACGGCTTGGATCAATCAGCAGCTTGAAGCCCTGGATATTAATCTAACCACTACCACTTAACATCTTGGATTAGCAATGAAAGCAGTTAAAGTCATGGCAACGATTAATGAGCAAGGACAACTAACCTTAGATCATCCTCTCATAACAGATAAAAACAGCCGCGTAGAAGTTATTATTCTAATTCCAGAAGAGGAAGTTCTGGATGATCAATCTCAAGCAGAAGTCTTAGCAGATTTCCGGCAAGCTTGGCACGAAGCCATGACTGGGCAAACTATCTCGGTGGCTCAACTTTGGGAAGGGCTGGAAAATGACTGATCAGCCTTTCATTCAAGTTGAAGCTTCGCCAACGTTCAACCGAAATTTACGCGCTCTTGCCAAGAAGTATCGCAGTATTCGGAATGATATACAACCCGTCATCGAACAACTTGAACAGGGGGAGTTGCCAGGAGATCAAATACCTGGTGTTGGTTATGCGGTCTTCAAGTTAAGAGTCCGAAATAGCGACACTCAAAAAGGTAAAAGCGGTGGCTATCGTCTGATTTACTATGTCAAGACAGCAACGGGAATTATTTTGCTGACTATTTATGCAAAATCTGAACAAGTTGATATTGCCGCAGATGACATTCAGAGCATCATTACAGAATCGGATTAAAATGTGAGCAGAATATTGTGTTTATCTCAACTCATACCTATGCAAATTACCCTTAACCTTGATGAATCTCTCCTTAACGAAGCCTTACAACTCACCAACTTCACTACTCAAGAAGAACTAGTGAATTTTGCTCTGCAAGAACTTGTGCGTTCACGAAGTGACTCTTCTGGAACATCAAACAGCAAGAAAAACCTTTTCGACCTCGCTGGACAAATTCAGTTAGTTCCAGACTTTGACCACAAAGCTCTGCGCGAGACTCGTCATGCTGCTGATTGATACATCCGTTTGGATAGTAGTCTTCCGCGTAGGCGCAGCCCGCCGCCAGGCATCGCAACGGTCAAGTTCGCCAGCAGCTTGAAACCCTAATTGCTAATAGAGAAGTTTTACTTACCCGATTCACTCAGCTTGAATTGCTTCAAGGTAGCCTGAACGAGCAAGAATGGACTCTCCTCTCGACCTATCTGGAAACACAAAATTATATTGAACCCTCGATTCATTCTTGGCAAGCAGCTGCCCGTATTTACTATGACTTGCGCCGCCAAGGGCTTACCGTTCGCAGCCCAATCGATTGCTGCATTGCTCAAACTGCTCTAGAGAATAATTTGCTTTTGATTCACAACGATCGCGACTTTGAAACCATTGCCCAAGTAAGACCGCTCCAACACCTTCGCTTTCAACCTTAAGTGCGATCGTCGATCCCCCGCAAACCCTCAAAATAAAGGTACAAAGTTTAGCTATTCAAAGTAAAGTGATGCAAGCCAAACTCCAAGAGCAACTTTCCTCTAATGATGCCGAAGTTATTTTAGGATGCTTACCTGAAAGAATTCGCACCGCTCTAATTGCTCGTGCTACTGAAATTGAATATCCAATCGAAGCAGTTATTGAGATGGCGTTCACGTAGTGTCTCTGAAAGAGAATCGCAAGTTTTCTCGACACAGAGGCATTGGGTTTTGCAGATTGTAAGCCAGGGCGTGGACAATAAAAGCGTAAACTGGCGAGCGCAGGCGGCGGGACTAACGAAAGATATTGGTGTGGATACAGAAGAGCATTAGAAGCCGACGATAAACGCGTAGGCGTAGCCCGCCGCAGACATCGCTTGAAAAAAAAGCGGAATTCGTTATGCTTCACATCAAGTTATAATTTCATTTCTCCCCTCAAAGATAAACGCTTATTATTCTCCAGTCCGCGCAGGTGGTCACTGAGCCTGTCGTACCCCTCCGGGGAAGCAAGCTACGCGCAGCGTCTCGTAGAGAAGTGCGGACTTTGTTTGTGTCAACTACAACTTCCAGTCGTTAGGCTTTTATCTCAAATTTCAACTTAGTAAGGTACACGCATGGCCAAAGGTGACAAAATAAACTTTTCTACTCCTAGCGGATTTCCAGAATTCCTTCCTAGCGAAAAGCGTCTAGAATTATATTTGCTAGATATCATCCGTAGAGTTTTTGAAAGCTATGGATTTACGCCCATCGAAACACCTGCTGTAGAACGTTTAGAAGTACTACAAGCTAAAGGAAATCAAGGCGATAATATCATTTATGGAATCGATCCTATCTTGCCACCAAATCGACAAGCTGAGAGAGATAGATCGGGCGAAACAGGTTCGGAAGCAAGAGCTTTAAAGTTCGATCAAACAGTTCCTTTGGCGGCGTATATTGCCCGTCACCTGAATGAATTAACCTTTCCCTTTGCCCGTTATCAAACCGATGTGGTTTTTCGTGGTGAACGGGCAAAAGATGGGCGTTTTCGTCAGTTTCGCCAATGCGATATTGATGTGGTTGCGCGTCGTGAACTCAGCTTGCTCTATGATGCTCAGATGCCTGCAATTATCACTGAGATATTTGAAGCAATTAATATTGGTGATTTTCTGATTCGCATCAATAACCGAAAAGTTCTTACTGGTTTCTTTAAATCATTGGGAATTGCCGAAAATCAAATAAAATCTTGTATTGGGATTGTTGACACTCTAGAAAAGATTGGTGAAAGTAAAGTCAAACAAGATTTAGAAAAAGAAGGGATTGCAGCCGAACAGTCACAAAAAATTATTGAGTTTATTAAAATTGACGGTTCTGTTGATGAAGTCTTAGATAAGCTCAAGCACCTCGCCCAAAATCTGCCAGAATCTGAGCAATTGAGTTTAGGAGTTACTGAATTAGAAACGGTAATTGCTGGAGTGCGTAATCTGGGAGTTGCCGAAAACCGTTTCTGTATTGATTTATCCATTGCCCGTGGTCTTGATTACTATACTGGTACAGTTTACGAAACAACTCTATTAGGACATGAAGCTTTAGGTAGTATTTGTTCTGGCGGGAGATATGAAGAATTAGTCGGAGTATTTTTGGGTGAAAAAATGCCTGGTGTCGGCATTTCTATTGGCTTAACTCGTTTAATTAGTCGTTTATTAAAAGCTGGGATTCTTAGTACCTTAGCTGCTACACCAGCCCAAGTGATGGTAGTGAATATGCAAGAAGATTTAATGCCTACTTATTTAAAAGTTTCTCAACATCTGCGTCAGGCAGGAATTAATGTCATAACTAACTTTGATAAGCGTCCCTTGGGTAAACAATTTCAATTAGCAGACAAACAAGGAATTCAATTCTGTGTAATTATTGGTTCTGAAGAAGCAGCAGCGCAAAAGTCATCGCTCAAAGATTTGAAAACAGGCGAGCAAGTAGAAGTACTATTAGAAAATTTAGCTGAAGAAGTTAAAAGAAGACTTACTTAAAAGTTGATTTATCAAGTAGCAACTGTCTATTGCAATCTGCCTCATATATCATACTTATTTGGAAGTCCTTTATGAGTTTGTCAGATGTCCCTAATCTCTGGGTTCCTTTAGCACTTTTAGGTTTAATTGTTATGGCTGCTGTATTTTTCAGCCGCAGCAATTAATATTTACAGCAGATTTCAAGTTGTGAGGCTAAGTCTGTTATCCAGATATAAAGGTTGTTTAGGAAGAACCAGCTTGTAATTTACGGATTGCAAGGCGATGTCTCACGACAAGCCGCTTTGCGTCTACACTACACTGTTGAAACCACTAGCCGTTATTTCCCTAACATCAATGTGTCGGAAGTAGTCACAGAGTGCTTGAAAATTGCCTACGAACGCAATACTAGCGCTGCTATTCGGGAAGTACGGCGGAAATTGGCAAGTGAGAATTAAAGATTTTGATTTTGCGATCGCAGAGAATCTTCATCAACGGCGGCTACTTGGTACGATAAAGTACAGAGTCTCACAACTTACTTTCAAGTAAATAGAAAAGGAATGCGTACATGGGAAAAGGGAGATTAGAAGCATTCAGCGATGGGGTGATTGCCATCATCATCACCATCATGGTGCTGGAAATCAAAGTACCGCATGGGTTAGATTTAGCTGCGCTACGTCCACTAATCCCGGTATTTATGAGCTATGTGTTGAGTTTTATTTATATCGGCATCTACTGGAACAATCACCATCACCTACTACAAGCAGTCCGACACGTTAATGGGCGTATCCTTTGGGCCAATTTGCATCTGCTGTTTTGGTTGTCGCTAATCCCCTTCGTCACTGGTTGGATGGGCGAGAATCACTTTGCTCCCATACCAGTTGCCCTTTATGGTACGGTGTTGTTGTTGAATGCGATCGCTTACTTTATTCTTACCCGCATCCTGATTTCTTACCACGGCAAGGATTCGACTCTAGCGATCGCAGTTGGTGAAGATTTCAAAGGAAAAGTATCAGTAGTTGTCTATGCTGTGGCAATTCCACTTGCCTTAATCAACTCATGGTTTGCCTGTGCATTGTACGCTTTAGTCGCAATCATCTGGCTGATCCCCGATCGTCGCATTGAGAAAACTCTCGCACCCTAAACTAATTACGAATTACGAATTACGAATTACGAATTACGAATTACGAATTACAAATTACCTACAAGTGCAATACCTAAACACAAAAAATATCAAAACAGCAAAACCAGTCGCGGCATAAAACACACTACTAATTCCGCCAAAAGCAAAGGCATAACCCATCAGTAACGGGCCTAATGTTTGTCCTAATCCATAGAATGTCCCGTTTACCGATATAATCGTCGCCAAATATTCTCTTGGTGCTAAATCTGCTAAAAGTGCTTGGCTACTAGGAAAACCGATACCAAGTCCAATCCCAAAAATTGTACTTGGAATTAATAGTAACCAGATATTTGACACAAAGGGAACTATTAACATTGCTAATGCATAGAAAACATAAGATGCACTCATTAAAGTTGTGGCAGGAAATCTTCTCGCTAATCTACCTAACTGGGAAGATGTAATCGTAATTGCCACGGAAACACTAGAAAGGAGCAATCCAATAATTGTGGGTGGCGCTTTAAAGGTATCATTAATCAGTTGTGGTAAATATGTGACATAAGCGCCATAAAGAAAAACAAAGTTAGCTGCACTGGCAATAAAAATTCCAAATAGCTGACGATTTTTCAGAACTTTTATGGCATTGCTCAAATACTCTTTGAGGTTACGCTCGCCTTTTGGTTCGGGATTGTTAAGTGCAAACAACACCCACAACCCAAGAGGAATCGCTAATATGGGCAACATAAAGGGATAATACCAGCCCATTGTAGCTAATGCACCACCGATTATTGGATAACTTGATGTGCCGACACTGCTGATACTGGCACTGTAACCCATTGCCGTAGTCCGTCTGTCTCCTGTGTATAAATCGCTGATTAAGGTGATACTCAAAGAAAGCAAAGAAGCAGCACCAATTCCTTGCAGCAAACGCAACCATAGTAATAAATTAAAATCGCGGGCGAAGGCGCAAGCAGTACCAGCTATGCCAAATATAAATAGTGAAGGAACGATAATTCTCTTTCTGCCCAATCTATCGGCAAGAATACCAATAATTGGCCCTAAAATCAGAGATGGGAATGTAAATGCTGTAATCAACAAACCCAAATTTTTCGGGTTAATATTTAAATCTTTAGCTAACTTAGGAAAAGCAGGAGTCACGCTAGAAACTCCAATAACAGCAATTAGTACAACTGCACAAATAATCTGAAAATTTAGCTGTCGATAAACTGGTTTCTGTCGTTCAGATTGGCTGTTATCTTCTGGTAAATACACGATCAAACCCTGTGTAAAATAATTATGAACGCGAAGCATCTCAAGAGACGCTTCGCGTTTAGTTGCTAAAAAAGTACCTAATTGATTGTCGTCTTAAGCTGCAACTTTTTCCTCAAATGGTTTAAAGGTTTTTTTGCTAGCACCGCAAATCGGACATTCCCAGTCTTCAGGAATTTCTTCAAAAGGTGTACCAGGCGCAATTCCCGAATCAGGATCGCCAGCAACGGGATCGTAAATCATGCTGCATTGTTTACAAATCCATTTCCGAGTCTTAGGTTCTTCACCAGCAACTCTAGTTGCTGCTTGCCCTCCATTTAATACTTCTAAGGCTTCAGTGTAGCGATCGGCGTGGTAATTTTCGATGAATTTTAACAAGCCAAAACGGTGGGCAGCTTCCCGAAATGTGTTGGCATGATCGGTAGATTCTTGAACTTGTTTGAGAAATTCTTCAGCTGCGGGATTGTCGCGATCGCGTTGGGCATCTGCGGCAAACTCTGGATACATTGTAGTATATTCGTAAGTCTCGCCTTCAATTGCCAAAGATAAACAGCGAGATACAATTTCCCGCTTTTGTTCATCAGTTAAAGCCGCTGCATCTTCTACCACAAGTTCTGGATGTAGTAATTTAAAATGTGCAAAAGCGTGTTCAGTTTCTTGATCTGCTGTTTCTTTAAAAAGTTTCGCCAAGTCTGTAAACCCAAGTTGACGCGCTACATCTGCAAAAAACAGATACTTACGATTTGCCATCGATTCACCACCGAAGGCTGCTTCTAAGTTTTGGAGTGTAGTAAAGTTGGACAAATCCATAATTTTTTAATGCCTGATAAGTGATATTTAGTGCAAAAGCACAGACTCTACAACTGGATAATCAGCCGTTATTTGTATAAGTTATAAATGCTTTATACAAACTTTGTCATCCCATATTTAGCAATCCGTTTTAATCGGAAACCAGCACGGCTGCGTTCTCCTACTTGGACAATTATAAAACCGAAAAATTGTGCAACTGACAATTTATATTTTTGATTTAGAGGAGAGCTTTTCCTCACGCGATTCCACCGTTGACACGGATGTTTTGCCCAGTGATCCACCTAGCTTCATCGCTAGCGAGAAACGCTACTACATCGGCGATTTCTTGCACATCTCCCAGTTTGCCAAAAGCCGCCATTTGGGCTAAACGATCTATCTGTTCTTGTGTTTTGCCTTCTCGGAATAGTTCTGTATCGGTGGGGCCAGGCGAAATAACATTAACTGCGATCGCCTTTGCACCTAATTCTTTAGCTAGTACCCGCGTGATTTGTTCAACAGCACCCTTGGTTCCTACATAAGCGCTATAAGTTGGCAGCATCATCGCCGTAGTAGATGAGGAAAAATTGATAATCCGTCCTCCTTCTAATATATGTTGCGCGGCTTGTTGGCAAGCAAAATAAGTGCCTTTGACATTAATGGCAAAAATCGCGTCGAAATCTTCTTCAGTCACCTCAGTAATTGGTTTATAGAAGGCAATTCCGGCATTGTTGACCAAAATATCGACTTTACCAAAACGTTCAAGTGTTTGTTCAAATAACCTTTTGATGTCGGGTACTTTGCTAATATCAGCTTGGATAGCGATCGCTTCTACTCCCAACTTTTCAATTTCTGCAACAACTTCTTGTGCTTTGCCTGCATTCCCTGCATAGTTGACGACAATAGATGCGCCGTTACCAGCTAGCTTGAGTGCGATCGCTCGTCCAATTCCCCGCGATGAACCAGTGATAATTGCAACCTTCCCTGTCAAAGATGCCATAGATTAATCGAGTTTAATTTTGGTTAACTAAAGTGATTATCTATTGTTAAAGGTACTGTACCAAGGTTAAATTTAGCGATCGCTGCTAAAACTCTCGACTTCATTCCAGCCAAAATCCCGCCAGTGAATTCAAGTAACTCTCAGGCGGGAGAAATGAAGCTAAGGTCACTGAGCGGCTGGCCCTGACTTGTGCCGAGCGGACTTGTACTGAGCGTAGTCGAAGTAGCCGAGGTAGCGGAGCCGTCCGCGTAGCGTCCCGTAGGGAAGGGAGTCGAAGTGCTACTCCCCTTAATTAAAATTCTGGAACGATCGCAACACCATCCCTGAGATTTAGCAACCCTGAAATAATAACTTTATCTTCTGGCTGTAATCCTTCAATAACTTGGTAATTATTACCCTTGATCTCGCCTAGCTTTACTCGCCTTTGCCGAGCTACTTGTTGGGATACACCTTGGGGAGATGTCTCTGTTTCAACTACATAAACAAAAGTGTCCCCACCGACACGAGTCATTGCTGTTGTGGGAATTAAAACTCCGGGGCGCTGATTCCAGAACACTCTAGCCCTAACCAATTGATCTGCACGTAGCTGACCGTTAGTGTTATCAAACAGTGCTTTAATCAGTATGGTTTGTGTTTCATTACTGGCATTAGGTGCAATAAAAAATATCCTACTTCTACCAAGCTTTTGACCTTGCGTGTTCATCACCTCTACTGGCATACCCTTACGCAATTGGGGCCCTTGCTGTAGCGGCACAGAGATATTCACTTCTAAAGGTCGATTTTGCGTGATATTAACTAATGGTGTAGAAGTATTAACTAAATCACCGACTTTCACAGGGATGTTGCCAACTGTGCCACTAAAAGGAGCGATAATTTTGTCAGATTGGGGCTGTTGTGTTTGAGTATTTACATTAGATTGCTGCAAAGATTTTTCAGCCTCTAAGATGGTGGCTCGTTGTGCTTGAATCCTGGAATCAATTGCATCGAGACTAGTCTTAGCATTGGCGAGCCGATTAGCAAACTGATTGCTAGTCTGTCGAGACACGGCTCCTTGTTCAGCTAGGTTGACAAACTTATCGTAGTTCTGCTGGTACAATTGCAGATTCGCAACGTAGGATGGTCGTTCTGCTTCTAAAGACTTGAGTGTGGCGCGGGCATTTGCCAGTTGCATTAAAAATGCTTGAGGCACAGGATTATTTCTAGCGATCGCAGCCTGTGGTGTAGGATCTACTTGGAGAATTGCCGCTCCTTCGACAATTGGATCTCCCGATTTGACAAGTATTTGGGTAACTTGACCCTGAATTCTCGGCTGAAGCGTGACTGAGCGCAAGGATTTTAGACTAGCAATGAAATCTGAACTTTCCTCAATTATGCCGCTTTGTACTGTTGATATTTTGACTCTTACCCCTTGAGGTTGAGCGTTAGTAGCTGAAGGTGCTGAATTTTGTGGAGTGAATAACCGCCATAGAGTTGCTCCGCCCCCTAACAATAGGAGTGCGGCTAAACTCAACCAAAGCCACCGCCGTTTTCCAGAAGGTGGCTCAAATGACGTTTGTGGAGCTTTTTCTCCAAAATCAGTTTGAGGCTCAGGGGATGTCATGGCTTTTGAGGAACTTAAGGAACAAATTAACTAGAATTCAATCAAAATTTCATCTGTCGTTCTTGAAATTACTGATTTAGCATGAGGTTTTGTTGCAAATTATGTGTTACCTCATCCAAATATACAGTTTTGATGATTCTGTCTAAATCTACCGAAAGGTGAATCCGCTCCTTAAATTTCTGAGTTCAACTGTATCTTTCAAAAAGTTAGGGATGATTTTGTTCATAACTCCTGCACGGATTTCTTATAGTAATTTTATCGGAATCACTTTTATCTACAGCTGATTTCAAGTTCGGGAGGTACGCAAGTTAAGTCTGTTACCCATGTATCAAGCGTATTTTACTTCTAAATCTTACTGCTAGTATAAATAAACACTAACAATCCGCTTGTTTCAGACATTGAAATCTAAACTAGCTAGCACAATCAGCTCGCTGCGTTGAACTCATATTGTATTAAGTAGTAAGAATAACTGTTAAATATTGATGCAAAATCGGGTAATTTCTTGAATTTGCTTCGGAAAGTTTCAGATTATGTTTTCAACCATTAATAAATTTCAGGAGCAAATCTAGGTGTTGACTTCAACCTTACTCGCTGCTGCAACCACACCTCTGCAATGGAGTCCTACAGTTGGACTGATTATGATTATTGCTAATATCATTGCCATTGCCTTTGGCAAATCTAGCATCAAGTATCCCAATGCAGAACCAAAACTACCCTCAGCCAATTTCTTTGGTAATTTTGGTTTGCCAGCCCTTTTAGCAACTACCGCTTTTGGTCATATCTTGGGAGTAGGAGCTATCTTAGGGTTGCATAACCTGGGAAGAATCTAGATTCTTACCCAAGTTAGCCTTTATTTGATGATTCTTTTGTCTCCAGCTTTGAGCCAGAGAACTAACTCTCTGGCTCTTTTCTATGAGACACTAAGTAATATCAGTATCTCAACAGCATGACAGATATAACAGATTTATCAAAAAGAATTGCCAGCAAAGGCGATAATCCGCTAAGTTTGTCACCTGTCAACTTGCAGTCACCAGAAGACGTAGAACTTGAGCGAAAACTGCGAGAACTCAAGTTTAAACAAGAACTAAGAAAAGATTGGATTTTATTTATTGTCAGGGATGTAGTAATTTTCCCTGCCGCCATCCTTTTTATTTTTGCTGTCAGTGGTTATTCCCTATTTATGCATATTCATGGGTGACATATCTGGCTACAATTTTTAATCAACCGCAGAGGCGCAGAGTACACAGAGAAAAGAGATATGATAAGTAGGTAAGTAGACATAATTAAATACAATAAAATAAACTCTTAGTTTGTAGTGTGCGATTTATCGCTCAGAGCAAAAATTATCAGGACTAAAGTCCTTACTACAAACTTTAATTTATTTATGCCTAAATACTTAGAGTTCACAAATAGTTTGGAATTGTTGTAAATTATTTCGCTCTGCGTTCTCTACGCCTCCGCAGTTATTTAAAAAATCCTACATCAGTAAACTTGCGTAACTAATTTTACAGACGACGAAGCTAACTTGCTACAAGTAGACTCATCTTTATATCCACACGAATTTTGCTGGATATTAAGGATTACCGTAATTGGTAAATCTGCAAAAAAGTAAGTACTTGATGGAAATAATCTAAAAATATGGGGTTTTTAATATTTTCTGTTGCTTTAGTTGCCATTGTTGCTGTAATTATCATTAATGCCTACAACGATTTAGTTAAGTATCGGAACCGTTACAAAAATGCTTACTCTCAAATCGATGTTCAATTACAGCGCCGTTATGATTTAATTCCCAACTTGGTGGAAACTGCCAAAGGGTACATGAAACATGAGCGAGAAACCTTAGAAGCAGTTATTGCCGCCCGAAATTCTGCAATTAATGCTAGCAGTCGTGCTGCGCAAAATCCTGGAGATCCCCAAGCGATGCAACAGTTAGGCAATGCAGAAGGGGCACTGACGGGTGCGTTAAGTCGGTTGATGGTACTTTCAGAATCTTATCCAGAATTGAAAGCCGATCGCGCCATGACTCAGGTAATGGAAGAACTATCTTCCACTGAAAACCGGATTGCTTTTGCCCGTCAGGCTTTTAATGATGCGGTGACACTTTACAACACCAAGAGCGAATCTTTCCCCAGCAATCTTGTGGCAAATACATTTAACTTTACTGTTGCAGAATTGCTCCCCGAAGCTACTCCAGAAATCAGAAATGCCCCACGCGTGTCTTTTTAGGTGTCTATGAATTTCTTTGAACATCAGGATCGGGCACGCCAAAATACGCAACAATTAATCGGGTTATTTTCCCTGTCGATCGCAGTCATGATTATGGCGATTTATATTGCCAGTTTATTTCTGTTTGGCATGGCTCCTCGTGTTTGGTGGCATCCAGGGATATTTCTTTACGTAGCTGGGATTACAATAAGTGCGATCGCAATCGGAAGTTTGTACAAAGTTGCCTGTCTCCGGCAGGGCGGAAGCGTCATTGCCCAAGAGTTAGGAGGAAGACTCCTGCTACCAGAAATGGCCGATGAACAAGGGCGACAACTATTAAATATTGTCGAGGAAATGGCGATCGCTTCTGGTATTTCTGTCCCACAAGTTTATCTCCTCGACAGAGAAACTGGTATTAATGCCTTTGCTGCTGGATTTACGCCCAATGATGCTGTAATTGGAATTACCCGTGGAACTTTAGAACACCTGAGCCGGGATGAACTACAAGGAGTTATCGGCCACGAATTCAGTCATATTCTGAATGGAGATATGCGGCTGAATTTGCGTTTAGTGGGACTACTGCATGGGATTTTGTTCATTTACTTAACCGGGGAATTGCTGTGGCGTCTTCGCGGTAGCTTCCGTTTAGGAAAGGAAGACAAGGGTTTACCTATCTGGGCTTTTGGTTTGGCACTGATGGCAATTGGCGGTATTGGATTACTTTGCGGACGCTTGATTAAAGCCGCCGTCTCTCGCCAACGCGAATTTCTTGCGGATGCTTCAGCCGTACAGTTCACTCGCAACCCCAACGGACTTACGGGAGTCTTTCAAAAACTCCAACAGATGGATTCACGGTTAATATCGCCGGGCGCAGAAGCCTCTAGCCACATGTTTTTTAGCAATGCCCTCAACCCCTCTTTCTGGGAAGATATGTTTTCTACCCACCCACCTCTAGCAGAACGTATCCGCCGCGTTGGGGGTTTGAACGTCAGCAATTTAGCAGCAATGCCATCTCGCAATCAGATGCGTTCCCCTTCTCAAGAATCCCTCACAATGGGCTTTGCTGGTGGTGGCAACACCACGCCAGAAAAGGTTGTAAACCAAGTTGGCAGCGTTACACCAGAGCATTTTGCCCATGCTCAAGCGCTGTTATCGCAGTTCCCAGAATCCCTGCGTTTGGGTGCGCGGGAGCAGGAAAGTGCAATAGCGATCGCTTTTGCGCTAGCTTTAGATACAGAAAATCTCCAAATTCAAGAACGTCAAATTGCTTGGTTACGCGAGGTGCAGTCTGCTGAGTTGGTAGACAAAACCCTACAATTAAGTAGCGAAATTAATCAGTTAGATCCCAGAATTCGCTTACCACTTGTGGATTTGGCAGTGCCTATATTGCGCCAAAACTCTGCCAAAGAATGCCAAAGGCTATGCAAATGCATCCACGGTTTAGTTGTAGCCACCGGAAGTTTATCGCTGTGGCATTTTGTGTTGCAGTTAATACTGTGGCATCGTCTGCAACCTAGTATAAATCCCACATCTACTACAACGGTAGAATTCACCTCCATCGAACAGATTTGGCCAGATAGTCTATTAATATTGTCCGTAATTGCCCGTGTCGGACACTCCCAACCCGATGCGTCTACTGAAGACATCGCCTATGCTTTTCGTTCTGGAGTTTTTCGACTTCCCAAAGCCGGAGAGCAAGAAAAACCAGAAATGCCATTAAGTTGTAATTTTACTGAACTAAAGAAAAGTATTGAGCGCCTGCGTCTTGCCACTCCCAAACTCAAACAAGCTATTGTTGATGCTTGCGCCCACACGGTACTATTAGATAACAAAGTTACTACTTCAGAAGCAGATTTACTCAGAGCGATCGCCATGACGCTAGACTGTCCTATCCCACCATTCTTAAACTCTCAGCCTGGTGTTTCAAAACAGAAACAAACTTCTCCAAAACGAAGTTAATGTAACGACTGAGACACGATTATTTATAATTCAACAAATAAAGTCCGCAAAAACGGACTTTTCCATTATTAAATGACCGTTTTCCAGAACAAGAACCTGTTGCCTTACGATTCTATTTACAGGCAATTAATTTGTTTTTTACCCTGACTATTACATAGCAATCCCATTTATTTTGTGAGAATTGCAACCCGCAGATCCCTGATTTATTAAATCAGTCGAGAATCTTGTTTCTCACGAATGATTTAGGATTGCTATAGTAGACAGCAGATTTCAAGTGGGTGAGGTACACAAGCTAAGTCTATTACCCAGGTATAAAGAGTGTTTTACTCTTGTTATCGCAGCCGACGGTAGCCCATTCTGAATTCAGAATTCTGCTGTAAATAGTTATCTTGGCAAAATAGTATCATATTGTACAAAACTCTTGACATTGCCTATAAGTATTAACTTGCACGAAAAAGTTTAGACAAAATGCCAGCATTCTAGAAATTTGATTGCTATATTAGATTAAATAACTATTCTGGCAAGGGTTAAAAAGCTGTGCGGGATGATTTACAGGGCTTGGAAATTAGTCAGAACGATCTGCAAAAGCTGACTAATTTACCTGTCAATGGGGAACTTCTAATCATTACAAATCCTCTCAAGAGATTAGCTAATATCTATATACAAAAACTGAAAAGCTCTGAAGGAGCAACTGTAGTTTTTATTGGATTTTCTACATTTGTTTTTGTCTATATTTTATTTGATATAATTATTAAACTTTTTGTTACGTGGATAACAATTCCATCATGGATATTATTAATTGTCTTAAGTCTTTGGGTTGGTGGTCTGACGCAAAGTATCTTATATTTTATTTGGAAAACTAGAAGTAAGCTTGTTAAAGCTAATATGACAAAATCTCTGCAAATCCTGTTAAATGAGGTTAATAGATATAATACTGTTATTAGAGTTATAGATATCAATGACCAAATAGAAGAAGCTGGTAATCCAGAAGTGATTATAAAGGAAAGAGAGGATGTAATCGAAGCACTCAAACTCACCAAAGCTGATTTAGTTCGCGCTTTAAAGACAGAAAGGATTTTGAGAGAGAATAAGAATTTTATCCTGAGTAATACAGAACTATTTGTCAACAATTTAGCAACTTTAACAGCTATGCAAGTAACAGAGGAGGCTACTGAGCATGGAAGATTACTCAATGAAGCATTACAAATTGCATTAGATGTGCAATACGAAATGAAAAGATTACAGACTCAGCGTTAAGATAATTCGTAATACTTCGGCTACGCTCAGTACAAGTTCGTAATTGGTAATTAAGTTTTGTAATGGCGATTTAGAAAGAGTTGGAGAAAGCGTAGGTGCTGGTGATAAATCCATAGAGGTGGCTGAGTGAGTTGGCTTCCAATCTACTATGTAGATATTCTCAATGGCTTTTTTCCATAATCTTTCCCACGGTTGCAATCCCCGGTCTAACATAAAGAATATTCGTAAAGCGATCGCTTATCCGCATGGACTGGAAAGAAATTAGAGGGAACTGGGTAATCATTCCCCAAAATCCCATAGGTATCGTTCATTTTTTAGGAGGTGCATTTGTTGCCACTGCACCGCACATCACTTATCGCTGGTTACTCGAACAACTAGCAAGTAAAGGCTATGTTGTAATTGCTACGCCTTTCGTCAATACACTGGATCATACTGCGATCGCAAAATCCGTGCTGTTAAACTTTGACCGCACCCTCGAACGATTGCATGATTCTGGAGCATTACGCAAGCTTTACTTTCCCATCTACGGCGTTGGACACAGTATGGGCTGTAAACTCCACTTGCTGATTGGCAGCCTTTTTAAAGTAGAACGTGCAGGCAATATTTTAATATCCTTCAACAACTACGCCGCGAAAGAAGCTATCCCTCTAGTAGAACAATTTAATTCTACTTTGAAAATCGAGTTTACCCCATCGCCGCTGGAAACTAACAAACTTGTCCAAGAAAGTTACAATATCCGACGCAATTTATTAATAAAATTTAGTAATGACACCATCGATCAATCGGCAGCTTTAACCAAAATATTACAAGAACGTTTTGATGAGATGGTGACAGCGCAAACGTTACCAGGAAATCATACAACACCTTTAGGTCAAGATATTAAATGGCAAACGGGAACATCTTTTACCCCCTTTGACGCTTTAGGACAATGGTTCAAGCAAGAAGCATACCGCGACTTAAACCAGTTAAAAAGCAACATTCTTTTATGGCTAAATCCTTTAGGAGCGCCATAATATTTTATGACTGTTAAACAGTCGTAAATTCCATGAGTAAATAGAAATGAGTTATAGTGCTTCTTTCTCATTTGAGTCTAATAAAGACCAAACCCTCAACTCCTTATGCCTGTTGCCCCAACGTAAGGTACTCTCTCTTTTTAAGAGAGAGTAGTCAAAGTCTATTGCATACATAGACGCGTAGTGGCTACTCTACGAGTTATCTGTTCGCGCTAGCGTCAAGGAGTACCAGCAAGGTACGATAAGTGCTATAGCAGCATTTCTCTGTGTATTGATACTACTAGCTTATTAGCTCATATCATATTTTTATTTTCTAGTTTGACAAAAAATTATTAATGAGTGTTTTCAATAAATTTATATGTTTCAAATACTAATAATTGATGATGACCATTCAATAAAAATACTCTTGAAAAGGATGTTGGAAAAACAGGGTTATGAGGTTGTTACTGCCAGCAGCGGCGAGGAAGGAATAGAAAAGGCACTAGTTTATCGTCCAGCACTAATTATTTGTGATTGGATCATGCCGGGGTTGACTGGACTAGAAGTTTGCCACCGCATTAAGACAGACCCCAAATTTTTCACCACATTCTTTATTTTATTAACATCCTTAGATTCCGTTGCCGATTGTGTCAAAGGTTTAGATGCTGGTGCTGATGATTTTATCTCTAAACCTATTGAGCATAATGAATTACAAGCACGCGTAAGAGCGGGATTACGCCTACATCAGTTGAGTAGAGATTTACAGGCTCAAAAGTTGCTTTTAGAATCAGAAATGTCAGAAGCAGCAGAATATGTGCGATCGCTGCTACCTTTTTCCATGACCGAACCCTTCAATATAAATTTCCGATTCATTCCCTCACGACAACTCGGCGGTGACTGTTTCGATTACTATTGGCTCGATGATGACTATCTGGCAATTTACTTACTCGATACTGCCGGACATGGACTCAAAGCTACTCTTCCTTCTGTTTCAGTGCTGAATTTGCTGCGTTCCCGTGCGCTCAAAGGTCTTGATTACTATCAACCTAGTGATGTATTGAAGGCTTTAAATGACACTTTTCAGATGAATTATCAAAATGATAAATACTTTACAATTTGGTATGGAGTTTACAATCGAATCAACCGCCAGTTAATTTATGCTAGCGCGGGTCATCCACCAGCAGTTTTAGTAACTGGCACATCTCCAAGAAAGTCTGAAGTTAAACTCCTAAAAACCCCTGGTATGCCAGTTGGCATGTTTCCAGAGGCAAAATATGTTGATGGGTTTTGCAATATTGAAAAATTCAGTACCCTTTACATTTTTAGTGATGGCGCTTATGAAATCACTAAATCAGACGGCACACTTTGGAGTTTGGATGCTTTTATTCAGCTACTAGTTAGCTTACAAGATCCTATTGATAGCCAACTCGACCGCGTACTCAGTTATTTAATAGCTTTGAACTCCAAAGATGCTTTTGATGATGATTTATCTATTTTGCAAATGAAGTTTGATTAATTACGTATTAGAGACTAAAACCTGATTAAAGGCATCTTGACTGGGAAAAATTTCAAATACTTTATCCATATTAGTCAGTTCAAATAATATCCTGACTTGCTCATTAATTGAGCAGAGAACAAGCTTAGTATCTGCTGCACGCAAGGTTTTAAAAGCTAATACTAAAGCTCCCAAACCCGAACTATCCATAAACGTTACATCTTTAAAATCAACTAAGACAATTTTCGCACCACTTTCTAGAATATCAGTGATATTTTGTCGAAAGTCTTGTGAAGTTGTGGCGTTCAAATTACCACTAAGCTTAATAACTTTTACTTGTTCACTCATCATTATGTCACTCTGACTTATGTAAATAATACTCTGATTTTGCCATTATAGAACATTTAAAAATGCTTGTAAAATAAAATTTAAGATGATCTATTGAGTAATCATTCATAATTAATCAGGATAGATAAAGATTAATTATAAAATTTTGAATCTATTTTTTTATAATCAAAACAAATAATTAGCTTAATTCAGTAGAGTTTTCTTACTAGAAATAGACCAATTATAAATAAACAAGCTAAGTAATTTGGCATGATAAATAACTGGTA
>JADEXV010000462.1 GCA_015206945.1 Nostocales cyanobacterium LEGE 12452
GTATTGGGGGTAGGGTGTTGGGTGTAGAGAAAAATCAAGAAAATTTTATATGAGTGGGGGTACAAATAAATTTCTGACTCACTACACCCAACACCCGACACCCCACACCCAAAAGCCTTATATATAATGGGTTTGCCGTTATCTTAGTGCCATTCGGTTCTATAATAAAAAGCCAAGGCTTAACATCTGGTGCTGTCATTATTTATACTCTTTCGCCACTTCTTGTAAAACAGCCTTATCAATCTTCTTAAATCCCTTAGATAAAGAACGAATTGCCGCTTCCCTGAGAATCTCATCCAGCCGACCGATGTAGCCTTCAGTTGCCGATGTGAGAATCCGCAGCATATCCTTGCTATTTAAATTAGAAGAAACAGGCAGTTTCAAAACCCTATCTTCCCAGGCTTGCACAGTATCTTGGAAATCTTTCCCTGATAACTTGCCGAAGCGATGACAAGCCCGAAAGCGGTTATAAACTTGTTCATCCCGCTTGATCACTGCCTCCAAGCGGTCAGTTCCCACTAAAACTACAGCAATTCCTAACTTGTCATAAATATCTCGCACCTCCGCAAATGTCTCAGGTTTGAGGCGATCAGCTTCATCAATAATTAGCATTTCTACGCCACACCCCTTGAGTACCTCCATCGCCCTACCACGAAAATCAGAAACAGTCCCTTTTGTTGCGCGAAACTTAAGGTACTCAATCATCTCCTTGAATAAATCCTTAGAGCCGCATTTTTGCGGAGGCTGAATATAAACTACAGGCACAATCGGAGGTCTTCCAACTTCCTGCTGTGGCTTTTGCCTGTATCTATAGGCATCACAGGCAACCGTCTTACCAGTCCGTGATTCCCCAACTACTCGACAAGATTGCCTCGCTTTGCGCTTGCCATCCAACCAATCATGGAGAGTTTTTACCTGCTGTAACGGTACAATACTCTTACCCTTGAGACGAGCAATTTCAGCTTGCAACCATTCATCATCCGGTTTTACCCCACCCAACTGCTTGGCGATCGCTTGAGCTTCTGTCATTGTTTAAAACCCATATTCTTCACGAAGTTGTTCATAGTCCCACACCTCAATGTCTTCGTATTGAGAGTGAACTGTTTCTGTAGATTCCACTTCATCTGGTTCAACTACTTGGGAAGGCAAGGATTCTCTATTACTTTCATCAACAGCAGCAGATCGCAAAACCGCCTGTTCCAATTTCTGACGCTCTTTACGACTTTTCTTGCTAGCGACAAGAGCATCGCGGTCAACAACTTCTTGCAATAATGATTGGTTACTGATAGTTTTGCCTGCGGTACGGAGTCTGCGACTTGCTGCCTCAGCCTCATCTAATGCCATCTGCTCTGTCTCCAAGCCTTGAGCGTGAGCGCGAGTCAGAAATACTTCCTGATTTTTCTCTTGGCGATAAACCAAAATTGTTGTAATGTCTCTGGGATCAAACCTTAAGTTGACAGTTTCTCCGGCATAACCTGCCAGATATTCTCCTCGATACATCAAGTTCTGGAACTGCAAGCAACCACCTCTTTGTACAGTGCGCCGTGATTGCTTCATTAAACAGATATCCAAATCTCGTTCTGGTATTGGTACTGGTACTGTAGGCAAACCTGCTTCCCAACGCTCAAAGCGAGTTTGGTCGCCCATCCGCGCATCAATACTTTGGTTGTAACGATCTACGATGTAACGTACAAGTAACTGTTCTAGTTCCCGTAAAGAAAGTCTTGCGTCTTTCTCCGCATCTTCTGGGCGTTCCTGCACATTAGATCCAGTGTATCCAGGAAGCGTGGAAAATAGTTGGTCATTTAATGTTTTGAAAGGACGTTCCACTACTCCACCTTCAGAAGGGCGATCGCGTAAGTGACAAACAAACCCTAATTGCGCTCCAATCTGACTCAAGTGGTTAGAGCGAAAGTCTTTACCGCCATCAGTATAAAAATGTTCTGGCTTACCATAGGTTCCCCACTCACAATGCAGTTTGTACTCGAAACCGTACTGTTTGGGTAGAATTGCATGGCGTAACGCTAATGCTACTACCTCAGAACTAGGTGGATCAAAGCCCAATTTGATACCCATGATGCAACGAGAGTAAGTATCAATTACTGTTGTTAGCCAGGGACGACTTAGTAATTCACCATGTTGATCCACGAGCAACACATCTACGCGGGTATGGTCACATTGCCAAACATGGTTACTGTAATCAACCGATAAATCTTTCCCTTCACGGGTTTTAACTGAAAGCGTAGTTCCTCTCCATCCAGGGCTACGAATACTCTTGGCTTTCTCTTGCTTTTCTAATATGGGCGCTAATACCCGTAACACAGTTCTGTAATTGGGCGGCTTAGAGTCCTCCAACTCACGGGCTTTAGCCTGGACTCTGAGAGCAACTTGTTTAGGGGTCATACGTTTACTACCCTTGTTCCCCTCCTTGTAAGTTCTACGGTGTACACACAAGTTGACCCAGAGCGAGTTTCCAGCCAAAAAATGTGGATTCAAACTGCTCAAGCCCGCGACTCAAAGTAGTAATTCCCGGAGGTTTTTGAGACCTATAACCAGACCAACCA
>JADEXV010000115.1 GCA_015206945.1 Nostocales cyanobacterium LEGE 12452
CTGATGGGGGTGCTGATGGGGGTGCTGATGGGGTGATTGTCGCTAATGACAATCACCCCACACCGTCTGTTGTTGCAGTAGAGCCAGAATTACCTCTACTGCCTCTAATTGAAGAGAAAGGCATTTACTGGAGTTCGTCGTTTAAGCAAGCGGTAACAGTATTCTTGATCTTTGATGAGATGTCTGAGGCTAGCTGCCAGGTTCCAGGGCGGGGTAGGTGGAGCTTGCAATTTACCGATCTACAATGTTGCGACAAATCCCCCAGGCACGACTTCAAAGTGGGAGATAGGGTAGTAATTCTCGTTGGCAAGCTCCATGAAACTTTCGCCACGATTACTGACATTAGGTCAGATGGTATCTGGCTAAAATCTGACGATCGCAAAAAACGGCTAACAAAACCTTACTGGCCTCACCAACTGGTAAAAGCCTGACATTATAATCCTGCGGAGTGCGATCGACAAGTATCGTGATCGATGTCCAAAGCGGCTGGATTATCCTGCACAAGTTTCTGGAAGCGCCTCAGCTCGTCCCAAGGGCGACTGCTAATTTCTGGCTTGCTAGAGTGCTGATTTGGGTGATGATGCATCTGCCTAAATTCGATATATTTCTCAATCGCCTTGAGGATGACTTCGGCTGTATTGGCGTGTGACACGTCAACACCACTGTCTATCGCTCTGGCATATTTCATGATTTCAGCTTCCAGAGTAATTGGAACTCGAATTGTTTTTGTGGGGCCACTTTGCCAGCTGCTACCGCTTTCCCACGTACCAGTAGTGTGTCCACCTTTGTTCATAAAAGCCTGTATTGACGTGTGACACGTCAATGTATCACAAAGGCATAAAAAATGCGATCGCGCTCATAAGCCAAAACGCGATCGCGGGTAAATCCCATGTGTGTTATCGGCAAGTACAGCTTATCTGTCTAGAGTATTGTTTGTCACAGAGTCGCGATCGCGCCGCGGCGTTCATCCATTTCAATTTCAAAATAAGGGTCAAGCCCTTTGTTGTCGCGGTGTCCGGTGAAAGTTCGGATGATTTCTTTAGCAATTCCACTTTTTCGCAATTTGTTAACCATACTCCGGCGGGTGCTATGGGTAGAGATTCCTTTAGCTTCAAACCCCGCGTCATCTGATGCCCGCATGAAAATGTTATAGGCATTTTTCCAGGTAATTGCCTTAGTTCCGCACCTTGAGGGGAATAACCACTCGCTATCAGTTTCTGGGTGGTATCGCTCTAGGGATTCCTTCAGAATGTGGTGTACCGGAATCTCTGTCGTCTCAGATGTTCCGTCTGGTCTGTGCTTCCTGATAATGGCGGGGAAAATGATGTCTGATTTGGGCTTGCCAGTGCGATCGTCGTAAACGTCACTCACTTTGAGTTGCACCAAAGCGCCCCACCGTTCACCCGTGAACCATGCCAGGTCTAAAAGCAATCTGTACTTCTCGGTTCGGATCTGCCGTCTGATTTTTGAATATTCACCATCTGTGATTACAGCAGCTTTTCCCTTTCTGTTATTCTTTGGCATAGATATAAAAAATAAACTTCTCGTGTTCCGCTTTTACCTGGTTCAGAGGTGAAAGTGGAATTACCTAAATATTCACTATTAGCAAATATTCGCTCAATCCTAATGCTGGCAAAGGATACACGGCATCCGTGAATATTCCACTTCTACATAAAAGTGGAACATTTACACAATTTTGATTGCCTCATAAAACAGGAGAGTAACTATTTATAAATCTCCTCAAATGACAGCAATTAATATAGCCACAGATATTCCATCTCAGATCGGGACTGTAGAAGAACTCGCTGCATGGTGCGCTGCGGTGCTTTTTGCTAATTACCCTACGATGGTTGTCACGGAAGGGGTCGGATACACTGAACGCGCAGCGCAAGTGGGGGACTTTTGGGTAGCAGCGGCGGGCAAAACACGCAAAATTGTACGTTTGTCGCTTGAGATATCCCCCGACAATTTATCTGCAAGTGGCAAGCCTTGGACTTTTGTTCAGCCATTAGGCAATACTGCCATCCCCGCTGCCTTCAAGGAAAATTAAGCATAATTGGTGAAATCAGTATGGAAAATCCA
The DNA here is from genome assembly GCA_015206945.1 of Nostocales cyanobacterium LEGE 12452. Classification (GTDB taxonomy): domain Bacteria; phylum Cyanobacteriota; class Cyanobacteriia; order Cyanobacteriales; family Nostocaceae; genus Nostoc. The sequence goes on from JADEXV010000115.1 coordinate 2,083, forward strand.
CGCCAATTTGCTTCGCTTGATGCCAGCGATATTGGCTTGCATGGTTCACTGACAAATCGCCCTGCTACTGGTGTCGCTGCTGGCGATCCAATTGATTTTGAAGCTATTAATGCTCGTGTGCGGTACGAGCGCACGATACCGGGATACGTATACAAAGAAAGTCCTGCTGAAGTAGCGCTGCGACTAGAACGTGAAGCGGAAGCAACACGGCGTATACAGCAACAGTATGCAGAGACACAAGAAAGAAACAGACTGCTTCTCCAACGCGAACAGGCACAGCGGAATGAACTCAGGAATCGTATTAGCAACGGACAACCCGCAGATACAGAAGTAGCACAACCGCGACGCGAATCTCCTCTTGCTCAAATGCAACGATCGACACCGGAACGCCAGCCATTGCCATCCACGGGTAGTCCACCGCCCAAAATCAGCGGTACTGCGGCACGCGCTGATTCACTTGTGGAACCAACTGCAACACCACGACCAGCAGCGATACGTGAAGCGATCGGCGCTGCTGTCGGTGGCATCGGTCAAACATTACCCAAATCGTTACCACAACCGGCGGGTAGGTTATTAATTCCTGGTGTAGGTGCGGGATTAACCTTTGCGACTGCATTAATCGCTGGGCAGTCCGTGCAACAAGCTGCCACAACTGCTGTACTGGTGACGGCGGGTAGTTACGCCGGCGGAATCATCGGCACTGCTGTAGGTGGGCCAATAGGCTTTTACGTTGGCTCAATGATCGGTGGTTTCCTTGGCGGGCAACTCGCTGGCGCGTTCTTCCCATCGCCAATGCCGTCGGGGGCGTCTCACCTTGTGTCATACGCACCAAATTATCCGCCCTTTCAGGGTGGGCAAGGCGTTGGCACGTTGTACCAAGTTGAAGCGCAGTGGAGTACAACTTTCAACGGGAATCCAGGCGACGAACAAGCGGCGAACATCCAAGTTTATGGTGCGATCGAATCTATTGGACTTGCTAATTACCCCGGTGTAGGTGCGCCAGGTATAGACATCATCGCCAAAGATGTTAACGGGAATTCCCAGGTATACCACCAAGGCAGTGGATTCTACGGTGGAACAGTGCCATACAACCTACGGAATATAAGGATTACGCGTCTTGGAGGTGCGCCAGACACACCCGTTAATATTCAAGTGCCAGCACCGCCCCCGGATAATACACCATACCGATACAACACTTCACCGATCGGCAATAACAACACCGTACCGTCGGGATTGCCAGCCGCAGGCTTAAACAAGGGCAAGGACAAGCAGATTGCTCCATCTATGCCCAGCAACAATACACCGAATGGAGCGCCATTCTTCCCCGGTCATGGTGGTTTAGCACCGTCTTTCCTGCCAAATCCCACACAGCAGAACGAGGGACTGCCTGGATTAATGCCTCGGATGCAACCAGCATCTCAACCCCTTCCATTTGCCGAACCCGACGATGTACCCGTGCCACGGGCATTTACAGCATTACCATACAGCCCAGCCGTCGGAGGCGGTAGCAGCAGTGGAGAGCAATTACCATTCCCCGAAGAATGGACAGCAGCCAAAGCAATGTTTGACGCTAGCCGGAATGTAATCGGCACGTGGGACGGAAAAGCAAATCCAATGTCACTACCATCCTCCACCGCAAAACCGATCGCAGGTACGCCGACATCTGACGCACTTTCACCAGTACCAAAAGCAAATACCTCGCCAGTTGCAAAGACGCCGGAACAGGTAGCGACAGATAAACAGCAGCAGGAGTTTAAAGACCAACTAGGGCAATTAACTGCGATCGCAACTGCAATTGCAGCTTTAACACCAGCAATACAGGGATTACCGGATGCGATCGCAAAATCCCCAACTGTTCAAGCCGCAAATAAAGAAACGACTCAAGGGGCTGTATGTGAAATTGCTCAACCTGGGGGATGCTTAGGAAAAGCAATAGATGATTCTGCCAATAAAGTTAATCAAAATAATAATCAAAATGCAGCGAATATTTTAGACAAAATTAATGCTGGTGCGAATGCCGCACAATTAGCACTTTTGGAGTTGATAAATACAAAGCTTGGAGATTTAATTCCCGGCGGGATATCAGGTAAATTGCAAAGGCTTAGTTCGTGGCTTCACCTCGATAGAGTCCTGAATGTTTTGATTTGGTGGCAAACTCTTCATAATGCCTATATGTTGTCTGCCAATTTGGGACAAACATTAACTAGTGCTATATCAAACGTTCTAGCAGCAATCGGAATTAAAGATGCTGAGGGCAGTCCATTAGAAATTGGTGAGATTTTAGGAAATCAATTTGACTCTTTAGCTAAAACCGTAATTGGTGAAAGTGAATGGGGAGGCATCAAGGCTGAATACAAAAAATGGAATCGAATTTATCAAGCCGCTGCCAACTTAATGAATTCAATTCAATCTATCGGCTATTCAATTTTGAGCGCTTTAGAAGTGGTTGGTTCATGGGTTGCTCTAATTGGTAATTCCTTAAGGAGATGGGGGGAGGTTGGAGAAAAGGCTTACAGATGGATGAACCCTACACCCAACTTTCAAAATAAATTCTTTACAGCTTTAGAAACAACAGAAAACGTGGTTAGCCAAATTGATGTCGTAGCCTCAGAAGTATTGAGTGTTCAAGAAACAGTTACTCAAATCGGAACACAAAAAACAGAATTTCTCAAAGCGTTGGGAGAAGAACCAGATGGCAGGCAAGGTACTACACCACCAGAAGCGATGCAAGTTAAGGCTGGTTTTGATGCTTCCAAATTAGTTAGCGCTACAGGAATAGCGATATCAGATTCAGATAAGGAGGCTGATGAATAATGCCTTTACCAGATAATTTCGATGAGTGGGAGAATCTTCAAGATATTGTAAGACTCGAACACAATAAAGCTGTAAGAACTTACTTTAAAAATCAGCCAGATGATGATGTCAGCAATCCCAAGCCCAGATTAAAACATTCTTGTTTAATGAAGGATGGCGATACTTCAACCATGACTCTGATGCGAATGTGGCTATTTGAAATAACTTGCGGTCATGCTCAAGCGTTACAGCGCCCTGTTTATGGTATTCCTTGGTATGAAATTCAATCTGAAAGGACATTTAAGCCACAAGTAAAACTATATTTCTTAGAACCTTATAACTTTGCTATTCACGGTGATGGCAAGACACCCCAAGCTGAAGGAGAAATCACTTTTAGATTAATGGATGAGTCTAGCGAAACTATTAGCCGTACTCATGCAGAAACTTTAGCTAGACAAATTAAAAGTATATTCGCAACACCTCCTTTTACTTGGAATAAAGGACGGTTTAAATGTACTTATTCTGACAAAGAACATGGCTATGAATTGAAATTATTAGTAACAAGCAAAACGGAAGGGGAACGCATGATCCGTGCAGTTCTAGATATTCGCAACCACACTTTTGACCGCGATTACCTCCAATTTATCGACAATGACCGTAGCTATCCAACAAACCCAGGAACACACCGAGTCTATGGACGTAACGTCCAAAAGTTCACTCGTCGGCGGACGGCAGACGTAAAGTTCAGTTTTGCACAGTTACTTGTCTGGGGTAAGCAAAATCCAATCAACTTGGTAGCTACTAGTGGTTCCAGGCTGCGAAGCGTAATCGAGCGAGTTTAAGGGGAATCGTGCCAAAAATTTACCGGACAACATATTGTTATCCGGCTGGAAATAGTGACCTGTAATTATTGCTATGACTGAACAAGAGACAATTACTGAGTAAAGATAAATACTGATATGTCCAGACGCAAGAGTGCCCGTGAACTAGAAAACCAGCTTAAATACGCCAAAGCAAGAGAAGCTTATACCCCACCACAAAAAGAAGATGGTGCAGCTACTCAGCGCCGCCCAAAAACTGCTGTTAAATATGCTGTACTTTCTCCTTTAGCTACAGCAGATTCAGCTTTTACCATCCAGGTATCCGCGGCCGGAATACAGTTTTTCGGAGGAATTACAGCACTGGGTTTAGCAGCAGCGGCGACAGATCCTAGCGCTCCTCGTGGTTTTTCTCCGGCTCAAATGCGAGCAATGGTATCTGATAGCTCCCCTAGTACTGTTCGCGCCAAAGGATCAAATCGTCCATATACCCGCTATGGAAGGGGCGCTAGAGACAGCAATGCTCAGTACAATTATTCTGCCGCAGTCACAGCCGCAACTCCTACAGCCCTTGATACAAAAGTCAAGGGAATCTTTACTTCTATCAAAGACAACCTTGGTGGCAGTTATGGGCGTGTCTGGTTTGAATCAGAGCGTTACCCCGTAAGTTCTAGTGGTTGATGATTAATGAAAATTGACATTTCCGTGCCTGTCATTTGGTATCCAGGTCAATCAGGAGAAGAGTTTGCCGAGGAATTGAACTTAATGATGGCGCGAAGTGCAACTACCCGCGACTTTCTCGACGGTAAAATTCCTCCAGATCATCTTTTAGATTTCATCAATGACCAAGGCTTTGATGTTCTTGGTGTGGCTGAAGATTGGATTTTAGGTGATGGCATTATTAGCTGATATTAGAGCAGTTGGAGCCTGGGAGCTTTTCTATTACCAAAAGCTTTCGGGCAACCCCCAAAACCGCAGAATTAAGGCTCCAATAATAGATCCAGTTGAATTGCCTTTCATCACCGATAAACACATTTTGTTGGTAGGAGCTTCATCAAGTAAAGCAAAGCCAACTTGGTTACGTGCTGGATATCTCTATCAGCAAATAGGCGGGATTCATATTGACGACACGGTGATTTATGAGGGACTAGGAAGCGTCCCTAGTACTGAAACAGATTTTAATCGCTCTCTGATTAAGCTTAACAGCATTGATTTAATCAGGTTTCCTCAAATTACTAATGATTATCGCTTGCGGTTTGAGGCAATGCCTTGGATAGAAGAAGTAACTTTGGGTGTTTGGGTTTACACGGGAAACGTAAGCGATTCAACCGAAGAAACACTAGGCGCAATCAGAGCCAAATTAGAAACTCTTGAATACAAAATTGATAATTTATGACGACATTAAGCTACGCCGCATTAGCTGAAAAATTAGCCGCTGGGTCAGTTGAATTTGTTGGGAATAACCAAGTCAAATTAAATTTGAGTTTGGCAACAGAGTCAGGTGCAGCGCTGACTCTAGGTTCTTCCTGCGTCAAAGGTATTGTGAAGTTAATGCAAGCTCTATCCGCTCTTACTGAGCAAGTAAATGAAACGAGGATTGCTGCTAACCTGCCTCCGATTCAATTTGCTTCCCAGGAAATAACAGGCACACCAGAAGCGCCAGAATTTGAATTTACAGTGCGAGTCAAAGTTGACACGGCATTATTCGTTGAAAACTTGGACGACCCCACTGATTAATTATGATTAACAATTCCTCTAATACGATTGAAGTTGCTAAATTTAGCAACTGCACTCATGGGGTAAAAGATTTGACAGCTACTGTTGGCGATACAGTTTTAAATGCCAATAGCAGCAGAGAATATGCAGCTTTTATAAACAATTCTTCTTCTGATATCACTTTGGTTCTGGGTGATAAATCTAAAGGTGCTATTGGTCGAGGAATTGTTTTAAGACCGAGAGGAAGTTACGAAATAAACCAATCCAATCTTTACATTGGGAAGGTTTCGGCTATCTCTGCTAATACCTGTAAATTAACTTTCACGGAGTGTATTGAATAATGGGTTTATATAATCCTCCTTCAGCAACGCTAGTTCAACCAACCAGTGATGATTCAACACCAACCACTGTTGCTTCTAGTACTACTAGCGTGACAATCTTGGCTGGCAATTCCAACCGGAAAGGTGCAACGATTTGGAATGATAGCACCGCTATTTTATTTATTGAATTTGGTGCAACAGCAACAACGAGCGCTTTCGCTGCTAAATTATTCGCTGGCGGATATTATGAAGTCCCATTTCATTACACTGGTGTAATTAGTGGGATTTGGTCTGTTGCCAATGGCAATGCTTTAGTTAGAGAGCTTACCTAGAATGCCTTTAACTAATCCAGCATTTTCAGAATTATTACTTCCCACTAATTTTACTCACTGGCATGACGAAAGCTTCGTGGAAGCAGGTGGACAGATAAAAACTGACACAAACGCTGTCCTTGCTTATGGAGTCGAAATTTACCAAAACCCAGCGGCACTTAATGATAGTTTCAGCTTTCGGAAGTTGCTAGCAGCCGGAAGTTACAATCTTTCTGTGCTAACTGTTTTGACCTCTAGTGTCGGAAAGTTGAAGTTGGAGATTGATGGCAACTTAGCTTTTGATGACATGGATCTCTATAGTTCATCTACTGTTGTCAACGGAATACTTCAAAGAACTATTACCATCCCTACCGACGGTTTGCATGAGTTTAAGTTTACTGTGTTTGCAAAAAATGCAGCCTCCAGTAATTATTATTTCTCTGGTCGGAAAATCTGGGCGAGAAAAATATAATCTCAACTCAAAGAAATGTCTACTACCTCTTCAACAATAGCTATTACTAACTCTAGTAGCTCTCCGGGGATAACCATTACTCTTGAGACTATAGGAATATTCTCAGGGACTCTTGTTAGCCTTTCTATTCTTGCTGGCGTGGCGGTTAATGTTGTAACTAAGATGAATCGAATTTCATCTTCAATTACCCAAATCGAAGAAGCTCTCAAAGGCTACGCCGACAATGCTGAAAAAATTAGAGACTTGGACAAAAGATTTGATTTACACATCCAAGAGTACATAAATCGGAAAGATGTTGTGCAAATGGTTCTTGGTCAGCTAGATCAGAAAATTAATCACAAGTTCAAACGACTGCTTTTTTACACCCGTGACGTACAGCAGTTCTTGCAACGCGATACTGCTTTCAAGATCCGCGAATACGAAGAAACGACTCAGCAGGACGAATAATTCACTGGGGATTCATCCAACATGACTGGCTGTTGATTGCGGATGTACACAAATACCGTTTGTTCTTCTGGATCGATCAGCCAACCCATTTGTGTTTCATAATTCAAGCAATGTAAGATATTTTTTGTAACTTTTGTTTGTCTTTGGTCAGGTGATAGAATCTCAATAGTCCAATCAGGAGCAGCTGAAAATAAATTTGCTACCCTGCCATTTTCTTTGCGAGGTATTCTCTCCCAGGTAAATACCGCTACATCCAGGACAATTGATCTGCCACCAAAAGTACACCGCAGTTCTGGATATGCTCGTGCAACTTTTTGGGGTTTCAATACAGCATTAATAAAAATAATCAATTCACCTTGAATAGTGCTATGTTCTCCCTGTGCCATTGGTTTTTGAATAATTTGGCCATCGATGTATTCACTAGCAGGCTTGGTTTCTGGTAACATTAGAAACTCTGCCAAAGTTATGTTTTTTGATGGTGTCCGTACCATAAGCGATCGCCTCCAAATCCAGCAATTCTAATTAAAAAACCGCAAAGTACACAAAGAAAAAATCAGCTTCACTCTTACTCTGCGTACCTTAGCGCTACCTCAGCGCCACTTTGCGTTAAAAAATATTACATCCTCTCCAATACCTGAATTCCCAACAGAGATAATCCCAACTTCAGAGTTCTAGCAGTCAAATCACATAAAACTAAACGGGATGTGCGCTGCGGTTCCTGTGCCTCTAACACCTGAACTCCCTGATTGCGATCGTAAAACTGATTAAACTTTTTACTCAGTTCGTACAAATACTCACATAAACGATTAGGTAGCAAATCTTGCTCTACACTACTAATAACTTCATCCAGTTGAAGTAAATATTTTGCCAGAGCTAATTCTGTTTCATGCTCCAACAAAACAGCATTATTTCCCAACTCCTCAAAGTTAATATCACCCTTGCGGCTAATCCCCTGAATCCGCGCATAAGCGTACAGCATATAGGGCGCAGTATTACCTTTAAAATCCAGCATTTTGTCGTAGCTGAAGATATAGTTACTGGTGCGATTTTGGCTTAAGTCTGCATACTTAACTGCGCTGATTCCAACTACCCTAGCAACTTCATTAATAAATTGTTCACTTTCTTGGCGTTCTTCTTCTTGTAATCTAGTTTTTAAGTCAGCATGGGCACGAGAAACAGCTTCATCTAATAAATCCCGCAAACGCACACTGTCCCCGAAACGAGTTTGGATTCTTTTACCATTTTCTCCTAACACTAACCCAAAGGGAACATGCACTAATTCCACATCATCGGGTATCCATCCGGCTTTGCGTGCTACCTGGAAAAATTGAGCGAAGTGGTTTCCTTGCCCAGCATCTGTTACATAAATTATCCGCTTTGCTCGATCCTGCTGAATCCGGTAACTGAGAGACGCTAAATCTGTTGTGGCGTAGTTATAACCACCATCTGATTTCTGCACAATTAAGGGCAAAGGTTCACCTTCTCTATTTGTAAACCCTTCCAAGAAAACACATTTTGCCCCTTGGTTTTCTACCAGTAATCCAGATTTTTCTAAATCTTCCACAACTCCTGGTAGTAAGGGATTGTAGAAAGATTCGCCTCGTTCAGTTAACTTGATATCCAGCAACTCATAAATTATTTGAAACTCCTGCCGCGACTGTTCGCACAGTAATCTCCAAGCATGGAGTGTATCTTCTGCACCTGCTTGTAATCTGACGACTTCTTGGCGTGCTGTTTCTTGAAAAATTTCATCTGTGTCAAACCGCAGTTTGGCTTTGCGATAAAAAGAGACTAAATCACCAATATCTAAAGCATTAGCGGTGGTAAGCGCGTCTGGGTAAACTTCGCGCAGATAGGCGATTAACATTCCAAACTGCGTACCCCAATCACCTACATGATTTAATCGCAGTACATCATGTCCAAGAAATTCTAAAATCCGGGCGATGGAATCACCAATAATTGTCGAACGCAAATGTCCGACGTGCATTTCTTTAGCAATATTCGGACTGGAAAAATCAACAATTTCCCGCTTCGGCGTTTTCGCGGCTGGAACTCCCAGTCTGGGATCGGCTTGAATCGCGTTTAGTTGTGCTTCTAAGTATGCTGTTTTCAGTTTCAGATTGATAAATCCTGGCCCAGCGATTTCCGGCGGTTCACAGATTTCGGATACATCTAATTTCTCAACGATTGCACCTGCGATCGCTCTTGGTTGCTTTCCTAACTTTTTACTCAGGGATAAAGCCACATTTGCCTGATAATCGCCAAATTTAGGATTGCTAGCAGGAACCAAAATTGGATCTACTCCAGCGAAGTCAGCACCAAAAGCAGCGATTAAAGCCTGCTCTACCTGAGCTTTTAGTTTTTCTTGTGTAGCGTTCATATATAGATTTTATCTGTGAAAGGGGGAATGTAGCTCTGGAAAAGCTTGATTATTTTAACCTTAAATAGATATTCATCAAGTCTAAGCAAAGACTGTCATTTTAAGGTAGAACCCCCTTAAATTGTCTCCCATTCTCGGCATAACTTTTAGATTCTGACGATACCGAAGTCGATTTTGACAGACTACTGCTAGTTAATCAAGTCAACGAAAGCGTACTACGTAGTAAACACTTTAGCGCTTAAAACCAAAACTCAACTTATTTATCCAGGTTTCATTGATTTGATAGATTACTACGTTTCCCAACGTAAGTACGGAGATAAATTCTGTTTCTATAGCAGCGTATTAACTGAGCCAAGGCTTAGTTGATACGGATGACGGCGCACCATTACTTATCTACCTCATTTAAATAAAAACTCCTATAGATTAAGCTTTTAGCTTTTCACTATAGGAATTGCATATCTAATTTTTATAAAAAGTATATATTATTCATTAATTTTTAATTATGTATAAGTTTAATTGCTAAGTACTAATAACAGTGTAATACCAGATTAACAATATCTTGTTCCCGTAAAAATACTTTAGATAAAGAGCTATTTAAATATACTAGTAAAAGTAAATAAACAGATTGACGTTGCAGAAGCCTAGCTGTTAAAAGTAAGAGACAACTGAAGATAGATAGCTGCTCAAAAAGCATTATCTAAATTGTCTTTCCTACCTAATGACTCTTAATATGAAACCTAATTTATTCACAGCCTTAATTGCCGCTACAGCGACCTTAACCGGATTAGTTTCCCAAGTAGAAACTGCATCTGCTGCTGATTTTAATTGGAATAGTTCATGGACTCAACCAACTGTATATAATAAATCTCAAACTGGTTTTAACGACGCTCCTTTTCAACAATTTGTCCAAGCAGAAAGTGTTGCTCTTCCAAACAGCGGACAATTTAAATTAGACCCTAATAAATTAAATCTAAAATACGACCACAATGTTTCTGTTTACTTTATCAATGAGGGTGCAGGTTATAGAAATCAGTTAGCCTTTGAAGCTACAGGAACTACTAATAAGTCTGGGCTGCTTTTTAATGATATTTCCTGTCAAGGAAATGGATGTGTTAGTGGTAACTGGGGTGGTAACGCCTTAAAACTAGGCGATGGGGTCAAAGTTGGTAATGTTACCGCAGGTACTCAACTTGACTTCTGGTTAAGAGCTGATGGTTTGAACCGTGGTGCCTCTGCCAATATCTTTGGTACTGATACTGCTTCTAACGCTGACGGACTACAGCACACAGTTGCTTATGCTTACAAAAACTACATCCTCCTAGCATTCGAGGATTTATACGGTGGTTTATACGCTTCAGGGGTAGATTCTGCAACTGGTAAGAAAAACGAAGGTTCCGATCGCGATTTTAATGATGTTGTCGTCGTTCTTGATATCGGTGAAGCAAATGTTAGAGAGCTAATTGGCGCTACTGTTCCTGAACCATCTGTTACTCTATCAATGTTTGCGGTGGGAGCAGTTAGTATGTTTGGATTGCGCCGTCGCCGTCAAAGTCGCACTTCTAACTAAACTTTAAAACGGTACTAAATATTAGGTGCATTTAGTTTCATTAGAAAATAACAAGCGATCGCTCGCATTTTCACCCGTATAAATAATGTACGGGTGATTTTACGTTTGTAGTGGCATTTATTGAACAGAATTCAGGAGTCAGGAGTCAGAATTCAGTTGGGTATTCTGTATGACTGGCGGATAGCGCCGGCGGCAAGCGAGTACTCGTACTCTTACAGAGAAGCAAGCTACGCTTTTAGCGTCTCGTAGAGAGCGTCTTGATTCTGAATTCTGAATTCTGGATTCTGCATTCTTCTTCAAATTTTATCTATTGCGATCGCGTTCTAAATCATCAATCACTTTTTGCAAATACCACTCGTCTGACATTCCAGGATGATAATCTTTGTTTTGCTGAATCAATCGTTCGGCAATTTCCCAATATCCCCCAACCATTCGTAAAAGTCGCTGACGCAGCAGGTGATATTTTTGCTTTTTTGACTCTGGACTAAATTTCTGGATTTTTTCTAGGCTATTTAAGACTTGTTGATAATTTTCCCAGTCTTCTTGTTCGCAAAAGATACTCCCCGCCCGTTGATAATCTTCCACAGCGTTTTGTATTTCTTCTAAGCAAGTATAGGCAATACCGCGATTGTAGTAAGCTTGAGCCTCATCAGAATTGATTTGCAACGCTTGGGTGTAATCTTGAATTGCACTGAGATAATTACCCATTGCCCGATAGACATTACCTCTGGCAATATAAACTAAGATATCTTCGGGTTGCATCTGGACTGCTTGGTTAAGATCCGCGATCGCACCTTGATGATCTCCCAAGACAGAACGGGCTTTACCTCGGTTGCGATAGACAATGGCATCTTGAAAATTTAGTCGTAATGCTTGATTAAAATCTGCGATCGCTTCTCGATAATTCCCGATTTTACAACGCACAACTCCACGACAGCAGTAAGCTTGGGCATCTTGCGGATCGGCTTTTAATACCCAGTTTAAATCGGCGAGTGCCTCTTGGGTATCTCCCTTTTCGGCTTTTTCTAATAATTGCGTGAAATAATCATTGGTAGATAAAATTGGCTTATTAGTGGAACGCGATTCCTCAAGGACAGGTAATTCTTTAGGTTGTAGCTGTTTAATTCGTTCCAAAGACAGACGACAATTCTCTTTATCTTGTTGCTCTAGATATAACCCAGCAGCTTTTTTAAAGTTAGCGATCGCATCTTGAATATAACCCTGTTTGCGCCGCACCATTCCCCGCAGGTTATAAGCAGCAGCATAATTGAGATTGAGACGAATTGCGCGTTCAACATCATCTAGCGCCCCCGATAAATTTTTCAGCGCTACCCTAGCCAATCCCCGACAATAATATGCCTCTACACTCTCAGGATTCAGCTTCAGGGCTTCGGTATAATCTGAAACAGCTTTCAGAATTGCTCCTGAGTCATAATGTGCTAAACCCCGTTGCAAATAAGCTTCGCTAAAGTAAGGTGTCAGTTCTAAAGCATGGTTAAATTCCTCAATTGCTCCCGCGTAATCTTTTCGCCTAGCCTTTTCCAATCCCCTATTGTAGAATTCGTCATTCATGGCATTTGTTTGGTTGATTCAGTTCATTGAATTCCAGCAGGCTTGTTTGTAGCCTAACCTATGCACTCGCCTTCATATTTTAAGTATATTTCATATTTTTTGTGAAATAAAACCAACACATCACCCTAAGTTTTGATAAATGGAATATTGTACACATCCAGATTTCGGAGTTCAGTTTAGTAAAAATCTCACTAATAAAATTTGTGTAATGATTCAGCAGTTTATGGCTATGTATTAAACTTGATGGCTCAAGTTTAATACATCATTATCAGCTAGATTACATCCAATTCCTAATAAAAAATTGGGGAAATGACTACCTTCAATTCCCCATATCTCGTAGATTGTAAAATATTTACGGTTAACTAGAATTCAGAATTTAAGAAACGAATTCTCGCACTAAAATTAATCTGAAAGCAAACTGGGAGAAGTCAGAACAAAAACATCCCAATTCCCTTGAGCCTCAGTTTGTGGTTTTATCGGATTGGCATAGTGGAAAAACTCATGGTCATTAACCAATAGGAGTTCTCCCGGATTTAGAATTTTGCTAAATACAGGCTTTTCTTTTTTGGCAGTATATAGATGTGTTTCTCCACCCTGAATATTCTCTCTATCTACTGAGAATATGCCAATAAAATCAGTGCCATCTTGATGGATACCTTCAGGTGCTGGATTACCAAAATTCTCTGGAAAACAACTAATTCTAATTTGATGAACTCCGATTTCAGCTTCAGGATGAAGTTTACAAGAATCACTAAATGCTAAAACAAGATTTTTGAAAATATCAAGTTCTATGAGTGCATCATCTAATTCTGCAAACTCTCTTTTGATGTCACCCGCTAATCGATTATACTCTTTACTTTGAAAGAAGACGCCATGAGGTAATTTGATTAACTCATTTCCAGAGACTGTGAACCGAGATAATCTTCTGGAACGATAATTGCCTTTGATATAAGGGTCAAGAGGCATATTATTAAAAAATGCCTTAAAACCTTCTAGGCTGATGGAATTTACCTTTCTAAGAGTAAATAGAAAAGCATATTCTAATTCCGTTGCTGTCCATACTTTTTGCATAGGATTTACCTCCTTGCACGTTGAAATTCTCCCAGATTCTTATGGGAGGCTTGTAATACTTAGTATATGCTACTTTTTATTACTATGTTGTCAATTTAACTACAAAAATTGACAATCCATGATATATAAAGTTGCTCGAATTCTGTCACAGGGTAGAGTAGCTATTGAAAAGATTTGCAGACATGGATTCGGTGGGCAAAGAATCAACGTATATTTACAAACAGCAACAAGGTTCCATAATGATAGATTGGCTTTACCGTTACCCACCTTTGTATTCCGGTATTTTACTCAAGCGTTACAAACGGTTTTTTGCTGACGTTCAACTTACTTCTGGCGAAATAGTGACAGCACACTGTCCCAATACAGGGCCAATGATTGGAGTATCGACACCTCTAAGTGCGGTACAGCTTTCCAAAAGCGATAATCTTAACCGTAAATTGGCTTACACTCTAGAACTAATTCAGGTACATGACAATGAGCCGACTTGGGTAGGCATAAATACTTTTTTGCCCAATCGGGTGGTAAAGCTAGCTTTGATGAAATACCTTTTCCCAGAATTGGGCAACTACAGCCAAATCAACGGCGAGGTAGTTTATGGGCTAGATAAAAAAAGTCGAGTGGATTTTTTCTTGACAGGGAGTGATGAGGAACGCCCGATTTATTTAGAAGTGAAAAATACAACTTTGTCTGAGGGGAGATTAGCTTTATTTCCTGACACGGAGACTACAAGAGGGCAAAAGCACTTGCGAGAACTAATGGCGCTGTTACCTTTAACTCGCGCAGTGATGCTTTACTTTATCAATCGCGGTGATTGTATCGAGTTCTCTCCTGGCGATCGCACAGATCCTCTATATGGTAAATTGTTGCGGGATGCGATCGCTCTCGGTTTAGAAGTCTTACCTTGCCGTTTTGACATTTCCCCCGAAGGTATCCGTTATTTGGGTTTGGCAAAACTAAAAATTTGATTACAGCTAATTAAAAGAGATTAGCAATTGCAACGTTTCTACACGCATAAAACAATAAATCCATCTAGATCGTGTCTAGATGGATTTGTTGGTAATTAATGTTTACTAAAAAACATTCAACCAGATTGTAATAAATGAACGACTATAGGTAGTCGCCACCCCAGAAATAGCGTTCGCTATTCTGAAGTTTGGTTATGCAGGAATCAAAACTGTGTCAATGACGTGGATAACACCGTTATCAGCAGCAACATCTGCTGTTGCAACTGTTGCATCATTGATCTTAACGCCGTTAGATGCGTCAATTTTTACATCTGAACCTTGAACTGTTTTAGCTGTCTTCAGTTTAACTACATCAGCAGCCAGTACCTTCCCTGAGACAACATGATAGGTCAAGATTTGCTTGAGCTTTGCAGTATCTTTCAGTAATGCGTCTACTGTACCAGCTGGAAGCTTGTTAAATGCTTCATCGGTGGGTGCAAAGACGGTAAATGGCCCAGCACCTTGGAGTGTATCTACCAGACCAGCCGCTTCGATTGCTGCAACTAGTGTCTTGAAAGAACCATTGTTGGTAGCGGTTTCAATTATGTTGGCCATGTGTTTTACCTAGTTCTGTGTAACTTGTTACAAATCTAAACTATTTGCTTAATAAAATCTATCTATCATTAGGCGTATGCCAAATCATTTTTTTTATTGATAACATAAAAGTTTATATATATTTTTATACAATGAAAGAATTATACGTACATCGTCCAGGTGGATGAGTTATGAGTTCTGCTGGATGCGCTGACGATTTTATAAGGCGTGGTAGCGAGAATATTCGATACCCAAATCAGTAATGGAAATATGTTACATTAGCATTACCGATTTTGAAATTAAATTTGATCCCAGCTATAAATTATCTGGGCTGGGGTAGACTCTTCCTTTCCAAGCACCGCCGCGCCCTTGCCAATGACGGAGTGCTGAGTCTAGAGTCATGAGTGTATAGATAAAAGCGATCGCAGGTAAGCTCAACGCGAACCAGGGAGAACATTTATAAAAGCGGATCGTCGGGTAGTAAGCGAAAGTCATCAATAGCCATCCTAATAGACCTGTAAGTGCGATCGCCCAATTGCTCCAAACTACACCCAGAATCACACATATAGGCGGAGCTAAATAAATCAGAGGCATTCCCACCAAAGTTCCCAATAGTAGTAATGGAGAATAATTCAGTTGGGTATAGGCAGTACGAGCAACCATATCCCAAATCGTTGCCAGCGAGTCATAAGGGCGTAAACTGCGAGTCAAGCTACTCAATCCTAGCCAGATACGCCCTTGACTGGGGATTGGGCATGGGGCATGGCTATTTTCTTTGTCTCCCTTGTCTCCTCTGCTCCCCTGCTCCCCTGCTCCCTTGCTCTTCTTGACAGCCATCGCCAGAGCACAATCGTCAATTAAAGCTTGGCGAATG
This sequence comes from Nostocales cyanobacterium LEGE 12452, assembly GCA_015206945.1. Lineage (GTDB taxonomy): Bacteria > Cyanobacteriota > Cyanobacteriia > Cyanobacteriales > Nostocaceae > Nostoc. Next base: position 17,962 of record JADEXV010000115.1, read on the forward strand.
ACTTGAATACCGCCGATTCGTTCTAAAGCTTTTCGGCTAATCAGAATAGATCCCCCAGCGGCGGCGGCTGTGGCATTGTTGGGATTATTCACCCAGCGAAAAGGATAGAGTTTTTGGAAGAAAAAGACAAAAGCTGGAATCAAAAATTTTTCCCAAAAGCTTTCACACCTGAGTCGCACCATTACCGAAACCATATCTAAATCTTCCTGCACAGCTTTAGCAACGAGTCGGCGGAGATTACCGGGATCGTGTTCGATATCTGCGTCAGTCAGCAAAAAATAATCGGGTGCAAATAAACTCGCGCTCTTTATACCTTGCTCAACTGCCCAAAGTTTGCCCGACCAACCGGGGGGCAGTGGTTCGCCAGAGATAATATGCAATTGCTGGGGTTTACCTACAGCGTGTGCAACCCCTTCGGCAAAATTTGCTGTCCGGTCTGTGCTGCGATCGTCTACTAAAAACACGTTGAAAGAACCGGGATAATCTTGAAGTAGGAGCGATCGCAATGTGGTTGGTATTAACTCAGCTTCATTACGGGCTGGAACCACGGCACAAACCACAGGTAACGATTGTAGCTGAGTTTCTGTCACCTCTAATTGCTGGTCTGTCCGCCAAAACTGTCCCCAAAAACCCAGTAATCCTAACCAAATTGTCAAGGATAAGAGCATCAATCCTAATACAATTACATCCATGACCTATTGCAAATTCTCAGTGACTCAGACACAATACTATGTCTACTGATAGACAAAAAAGTTTTTTTCATCGTATTGCCGTGTTGATAACTAGTGTTGGGTGTTGAGGTTAAATAGTATTTGATGCGAACACAAGACAGGGTAAAAGTCAATCAAATCGCAGAAGCGATCGCAGCCAGTCAAGAATATCTGCTTTCGATTCAAAATTCGGCAGGTTACTGGTGGGCAGAGTTGGAATCTAATGTCACCATCACTGCTGAAGTCGTCCTTTTACATAAGATTTGGGGAACAGACCAAACCAGACCTTTGCACAAAGTTGAAGCATATCTGCGCCAAGAGCAACGAGAGCATGGCGGTTGGGAACTTTATTACGGTGATGGCGGAGAACTTAGCACCTCAGTTGAAGCCTACATGGCGCTGAAACTATTGGGTGTACCAGCAACCGATCCGGCAATGATTCGGGCACGAAAGTTTATTCTCCAACGGGGTGGGATCAGCAAAACTCGGATTTTTACCAAGTTACACTTAGCTTTGATTGGCTGCTACAACTGGCGCGGTATTCCCTCGCTACCACCTTGGATAATGCTGTTGCCAAAAGCTTTCCCAGTTAATATATACGAAATGTCTAGCTGGGCACGTTCTAGTACTGTGCCGTTGCTGATTGTATGCGATCGCAAACCTGTTTATCTCACCGACTCAGCAATCAATCTAGATGAGCTATATGCTGAAGGTGTCGATCGAGTTCAGTGGGAATTACCCCAAAGTGGCGATTGGACAGATTTATTCCTCACCCTCGATCGGGGGTTTAAGTTGGCAGAAAGCCTTAATTTAGTCCCCTTTCGTCAAGAAGGCATCAAAGCCGCCGAAAAATGGATTTTAGAGCGCCAAGAAGCTACAGGCGACTGGGGCGGCATTATTCCGGCGATGTTGAATTCGATGCTAGCTTTGCGGTGTCTGGATTATGACCGAAATGATCCCATTGTGGAACGAGGTTTGCAAGCAATTGATAACTTTGCTATTGAAACAGAAAATCGCTACCGAGTACAGCCTTGTGTTTCGCCAGTTTGGGATACAGCTTGGGCGATGCGTGCCCTAGTAGAATCGGGCTTTGCACCAGATCATCCAGCTGTGGTGAAGGCTGGAGAATGGTTGTTGCAAAAACAAATTTTAGATTACGGAGATTGGGCTGTCAAAAATCGTCAAGGAAAACCAGGGGCTTGGGCATTTGAGTTTGAGAATCGCTTTTATCCCGATGTAGACGACTCGGCGGTGGTAGTGATGGCTCTACATTTGGCGAAACTTCCTAATGAAAAAATCAAGCAGGCTGCGATCGCTCGTGCCTTAAACTGGATTGCATCTATGCAATGTAAACCCGGTGGGTGGGCTGCTTTTGATTTGGATAACGATCAAGATTGGCTTAACTCAATTCCCTATGGCGACTTGAAAGCCATGATCGATCCAAACACCGCAGATGTTACCGCTAGAGTACTAGAAATGCTGGGTGCTTGTGATTTGTCAATTGATAGTGATAATTTGGAGCGATCGCTTACTTATCTTTTGCACGAACAAGAAACCGAAGGCTGTTGGTTTGGTCGTTGGGGTGTAAATTATATCTACGGCACCAGTGGCGTTTTATCAGCTTTGGCGTTAATCGATGCTCAAAAGTATAAACTCAATATAGAACGAGGAGCAGCTTGGTTAGTTGGATGTCAAAATCCAGATGGTGGTTGGGGCGAGACTTGCCGCAGCTACGACGATCCCAGTCTCAAAGGAAAAGGAAATAGTACTGCATCTCAAACTGCTTGGGCTTTAATTGGCCTTTTGGCCGCAGGTGAAGCAACAGGTAAATTAGCTCTTGAGGTGATTGAGCGGGGAATTGACTATCTGGTGGCAACTCAACAGGCAGATGGTACTTGGTTTGAGGCTGACTTTACAGGTACTGGCTTCCCTTGTCATTTTTATCTTAAGTATCATATGTATCAACAATACTTTCCTTTAATCGCACTAGGTCGCTATCAAGCAGCGATTAAAGAAGGTTAATATTCGTTTTTAGTAAGGTAGCACACCTATGCTACCTTATCGTGTATTCTATTGATACGAAAACAGCTATTACATACGCGATCGCATTAACTATATTTACTCAAGTAAAGAAAGTTTATTCTCTTAATATTTAATGCCCAAAATCAACCTATTTCTATTCTCTAGCAATGACAATATCGTTAGATTTAATAACTGCATAAGCTTCTTTTCCCTCAGATAATTCCAACTCTTCTGCGGAAGCTCTGGTGATAATCGAAGTTAATTCTACTTTGTGAACAATTTCCAAAGTAACCTCACTATTAACTGCTCCATAAACAACTCGTTTAACCACACCTTTAAGAATATTGCGAGAGCTAACTTTTAGTGATTTCTTGTGAATACTACTTTCTATGTCAGGCTTTTGAGTGTAATAGATATCTTCCTGTTTTTCTTGCTGAGTTGCTGTTGATATTGGTGTTGATGACTGCTGAGTGAGACTACGCACGAGTTCCCGTAGAATCTCAGTCTTGGTGCGTTGAGACTGTTCGCAGAACTCCTCTAGAATCTTCCGCTCGTCCTCTGAGGTTTGAAATGTAACCCATCCTTGTTCTTTTCTTGGCATAATAATATTATCAATTTTGGTTATCTTAGTAAAATTCTACCAAGTGTCAATTCGATACGTCGTTTTAGTAATAACATTTTTTTGTCGGTATTTTCGGCATTTTTATCGCAAACTAATTAACTATTCTCATATAGTTAACTACATATATATTTATTTTTTTCTAGATGCGAAATATTTTGTTACTTGAAATTGTCTAAATCATCACTAAAATAATACCAACTAAGATGGTATAACATTAGTCTATGGTATTTTTTGGGATAGCTACGCTTATGCAAGGATAATCTAGCAGAAAATTCCACTGGCGTAGGCGTAGCCCGTCGCAGACATCGCGTGAGTGCCGTAGGATTATTTAACGTGAGTTCACAGCCGGGGGATGAAACACCTAAAATCGCGTTCTAAAGACTTGCGGAGTTTATTTGAGAACAATATTACCATTGAATACGTGGCAGAACCCCTGAAAGCTATGCCAGCTGATGCGGAGGCGAAAGAAGTGCTGCATTGGATGCAAGCACAAAATTTTGATGTTATCGGCGTGGAGACGGGAGATATTATTAGCGGTTATGTAGAACGCTCTAGTTTGATCCCAGGCAAAAAAGGTAAATGTAGCGACTATCAACGGGTGTTTCATCCCAAAGAACTAATTGCCATTTCCACCCCACTGATAAAGTTGCTACCCATTTTGCAACAAACTCCGCGATTGTTTGTCTTAGATTGCAATCAGGTAAGTGGTATTGTTACCTGTGGTGATTTGCAGAAAGCACCCGTGCGAATGCTACTGTTTGGCTTGGTAACGCTGCTAGAGATGAATTTGCTGCGGCTGGTGCGGATTTACTATCCTCAAGATTCTTGGCAAAAAGTCCTTAAACCTGAGCGCTTAGAAGTTGCTCAACGGCTATGGCGAGAGAGTCAGGAAAGAAACGAAGCCACCGATTTATTAGATTATCTACAATTCTGTGATAAACGAGAGTTGATTTTAAATCAACCAGAACTTCTCCAGCAACTAGGACTAAAATCAAAACGGTTTGGCGAACGTTTCCTCAAGTCTGCTGAACAGTTGCGAAACCGATTAGCTCACGCCCAAAATTTAGTTAGTGGTTCCTCTTGGACAGAATTGATTTCTCTAGCAGAAGCGATGGAAAAGCTGTTAATTCATTGTGAAGAAGTTGAGTAAAGTGGTTAGCTTTGTTTAACACTATTAAACCAACCGCTCAAATCCGCTGGGGTCGATCAAAGGGGTTCTATATGAGGTCTTGGTTTTACTTTTTCAATTTCACCGTGAATCAGTTACCTAGAAAAAGTTTTTGCTTAAGTAAACCAAATTCTTAATTTTGAATAAAGTCGAGCTTAGAGATGTTTGAAAAGTTCTGTTGTCGATATCAAAAGTTTTAGCTCCCTCTAAATCCCCATTTTAAAGGGGAGCTTTGATTCCACTTAGCACTTTTTTAAGGTGGGTGAGAGGGGATTTAAAAGTACCTAACGTCACAGTAAAACACTTTTCAAACAACCTCTAAAATTCTCTAATTAAGTCAGGGACAATACTTCATCTGTGATGTCTACGACAGGCTTCTCCTTGAGACGCACTCGCGTTTACCTACGTAATTTTAGAGGAACTATTGCAAGCTTATTTTTGAGCGAACTTATAACTGTTTTTCTATCAACTGTAGGTTAGCAAGCACCACTCTTATTTGACACAACTTTTAAAGTTTTCAAGATGAGACTCATATCATAAACGATAGACCACTTACGTTGGTAGTCTAAGTCCATGTGAACAATATCTTCAAAGTCTTTAATACTGGAGCGACCATGAGCCTGCCATTCACCAGTCATACCCGGCTTGACATTCAAGCGTTCCCAGTGGTGCTTTGAGTAGTGTGTCACTT
>JADEXV010000116.1 GCA_015206945.1 Nostocales cyanobacterium LEGE 12452
AGCTAGGATGAAAATTTCTGGCGCACAGTGGAATGTTGGGAGTGTCAACCAAATTCTTTCTGTTCGTTGTGCTTATCTGAATGGTTTACTTGCTATTTGAGTGTTTCTGCCAAAAGTGGATGCTCCCAAAGCAATTACCTCTAACCGAACTCAAACACCAGGTGATTTGTTTAGATGAGGAAGTTTTTGCTGAAGAATTAACCGATAATCCCAGCCCTCAAAGAAAACCTGATAATTTAGCGTATGTCATCTACACTTCTGGTTCAACGGGACAACCAAAGGGTGTGATGATTGAGCATCAAGCCATTGTCAATCTCGCCTTAGGCTGGGTTGAAACTTTTCAAGTGCAACCCTACAGTCGTGTGCTTCAATTTGGTTCTTTTAGTTTCGATTTGTCTATTGGTGAAATTGCGACTGTTTTATCCGCAGGTGCTTGTTTATATCTAGCTAATCAAGAAACTTTGTTACCTAGTCAAATTTTAGTTGACTTTTTAACCCAACATGAAATTAGCCATATCTTTTTATCTCCGTCAGCTTTAGCTATATTACCAAAGGCAACTCTCAGCAATTTACAATCTATAGGTGTTGGTGGGGAGGCTTGTAGTGCTGAATTAGTTAGCCAATGGGGAACAGGAAGACGCTTTTATAACTGCTATGGGCCAACAGAATGTACTGTTATTGTAGCGATAGCTCTTTGTCAATCCAATGACAAAAAACCATCAATTGGTAAACCTTCTCCCAATCTCCGCATTTATATTTTAGATATACATAATCAACCATTACCGCCAGGAATACCAGGGGAATTGTGTATTGCTGGAGTTGGTTTAGCTAGAGGTTATCTCAACCGTCCCGAAACTACTAGCCAAAAATTTATAGAAATTGAATTATTTGGTCAAACTGAGCGAATTTATAAAACTGGTGACTTAGCAAGATGGAATGCTGATAGAAATTTAGAATATTTAGGTCGTATTGACGAGCAGGTAAAATTACGAGGTTTTAGAATTGAACTTGGTGAAATTGAATCAATTTTATTGCAACATCCATTAGTCAAAGAAGCTGTTGTAATTTTATATGAAGCTGATACTAATTCCAGATTAGTAGCTTATATTAAAGAGGTAAAAAAATCCGTAAATTTAGAAATTGAAGTTAAAGAATATCTAAAAAATCGGCTGCCGAATTATCTGATTCCGAGCCAAATAATGGTTTTGGAACAGTTGCCTCTCACTGCTAACGGTAAATTAGATCGCCGCGCATTACCAATACCAAATACAGACGCTTCCACTGAGTTAGAAATACCAGTAACTCCTACAGAAGAAATACTAGCTAGTATATGGCAAAATTTATTAAAAATTAAGTCTGTTGGTCGCTCTGACAACTTCTTTGAATTAGGTGGACATTCGCTGTTAGCGACTCAATTAATTGCCCGTGTTCGTGATAGTTTTGGCGTTGAATTATCCGTCCGTAAAGTATTTGAGCAAAGCGTTTTATCTGAGTTAGCGCGGGAAATTGATAAAGCCTCTACGAGTGTTGCTTTACCTTCCATAACACCCCAGCCAGAAAATGAGCCGAAAACTTTGTCTTTTGCCCAATCAAGGCTCTGGTTTTTAGCCCAACTTGAAGGTAAAGGAACTTCTGCTACCTACAATATGCCTTTTGCGCTCCAACTTGATGGCAATTTAAATGTAGAAGCTTTACGCCAGAGTTTAACTTATTTGCTGGAACGCCATACAACTTTACGCACTTATTTCCCTGCTTTGGAGGGGCAACCCCAAGTAGTAGTTAAAGATGTAGAAGATATGGAAGTGCTGGAAATTACAGACTTACAAGCACTCGATTCTCAAACGCAAGCGGAAACTGTACAACAGTTAGCCAATACCCATGCTCAAGAACCCTTTAACTTAAATACTGACCCCTTGTTCAGAGCTAAACTACTGCAACTGAGCCAACAGAAAAATATCCTGCTGATTAATATCCACCACATTATCAGTGATGGCTGGTCAATGGGAGTGTTTAAGCGCGAATGGCAACAGGCTTATGCTGCTTATGCTACGGGTTCTACTCCGAACTTGTCACCGTTACCGATTCAGTATAGCGATTATGCAGCTTGGCAGCGCAGTTGGTTACAAGGGGAGAGTTTATCAAGCCAAGAAAATTATTGGAAACAACAATTAAGTGATGCGTCCCGCTTGCTGGAGTTACCTACTGATTATCCTCGTCCAGCGCAACAAAGTTACCAAGGTGAGCGTGAAGAATATTGTTTGAGTAAAGAACTCACTCGGAAACTCAAACACCTGAGTCAACAACAAGGGGCGAGTTTATTTATGACTCTGTTGGCTGCTTTCAATATTTTACTATCGCGTTATAGCCGTCAAGAGGATTTATGTATTGGTTCTGGCATCGCTAACCGCACCCATAGCTACACAGAAGGGTTAATTGGTTTTTTTGTCAATACATTAGTATTGCGGAGCAAAATCAAGCCAGAGCAAGCATTTATTGATTTACTGCAACAAACTCGCCAAACTTGCTTAGATGCTTATGCTCATCAAGATATTCCCTTTGAGTATCTGGTAGAACAACTGCAACCAGAACGCAGTCTCAGCCATAATCCATTATTCCAAGTGATGCTGGTGCTGCAAAATGCGGCAGGGGCGGGAGTAAATGTTAGTTTACCAGGGCTGGATATTCAATACTTGGAACAATGTTTCCCATTTGCCAAGTTTGATTTATTACTGGATTTGTGCGAAAGGGACGAGCAACTACATTGTATGTGGGAATATGCCACAGATTTATTTGAGGCATCAACAATTAAGCGTATGGCGGGACATTTTGAAATTTTGCTGACAGCAATTACCCAAAATCCGCAACAGCCGATTCATCAGCTACCTATCATTACCCCAGCAGAAAGCCAAGAACTGCAAATTTGGAATAAAACAGACGCAGATTATCCTCAGAATTATACTCTGGTGACTTTGTTTGAAGAACAGGTAGCAAAAACGCCCGATAAGATTGCGGTGGTGTTTGCAAATCGAAGCCTGAGTTATCAAGAACTCAATCAAAAAGCCAATCAACTTGCGAATCATCTATTACAAGTTAAAAGCCTGTCCGATAACCCATTGATGGCGATTTGCATAAATCGTTCTCTGGAAATGCTTATCGGTATGTTTGCTATCCTCAAAGCTGGTGGGGCTTATGTACCAATCGATCCGAGTTATCCCCAAGAACGCATTCATTTAATGCTCGAAGATAGTAATGCATCTGTATTACTAACAACCAAATCGCTGAAAAAACAACTTCCCTTAGAAAAGCTCAATAATACTGCTCAAGTAGTATTTTTGGATGAAGAAACATGGACTGAACAGCCAATAGAAAATCCCACATCAAACAGCAATTATAATGATTTAGCTTATGTAATTTATACTTCTGGGTCTACAGGGCGACCGAAAGGAGTTGCGATCGCACATTCTAACTCTGTAGCCTTTGTAAAATGGGCGCATTCAGTCTTTAGTGCAGAACAGCTTGCAGGTGTCTTAGCATCAACCTCAATTTGTTTTGACCTCTCCATTTTTGAAATTTTCGTTCCCTTGGCTCAAGGTGGTAGTGTAATTGTGGTAGAAAATGCACTCTACATTGAGCAAGCACTTAAAAGTCCTGTACCGATAACTTTGATTAATACTGTACCGAGTGCTGCGGCGGAACTGCTGAATATGAATGCTATTCCAAGCAGCGTGCAAGTAATTAATTTAGCTGGCGAACCATTGAAAAATAGTTTGGTACAGGCTTTATATCAAAATACATCTGTCACAGAAGTTTATAACCTCTACGGCCCTTCTGAGGATACAACTTACTCGACATTTACGAAAGTTGCCAAAAATGCCCAGCATGAACCAAGTATAGGAAAGGCGATCGCCAATACTCGCATCTATATTTTAGATAACTACAATCAACCCCTTCCCCCTGGTATTCCTGGGGAACTCTGCATTGCAGGTGCAGGTTTAGCACAGGGCTATTTGAATCGTCCCGATTTAACTGCCGAAAAATTTATCACATTAGAATTATTTGGTAAAACTGAGCGAATTTATAAAACTGGTGATTTAGCCCGGTGGCTACCGGATGGCAATTTGCAATATTTAGGGCGGAGCGATCGCCAAGTCAAATTGCGAGGTTTCCGCATTGAATTAGGTGAAATTGAAGCATCTTTACTCAAACACCCCAAAATCCAGGAAGCAGTTGTCCTGGTTCGGACGGAAACCGATCTCGATCGACGCCTAGTTGCCTATATTGTCCCCAAAACAACAGAGGAGAACTATCTCCAAGGTGAACAAGTAGAATTATGGCAGCAAATTTTCAATGATGCGTACTATCAATCACAAAACCCAGAAGACGATCCTACCCTGAATTTAGCTAGTTGGATTAACAGCTATACGGGAGATCCTTATCCCAAAACTGTAATGCAAGAATGGCGAGATACAACCGTTGACCAAATTTTACAACTTGCACCCAAACGAGTTTGGGAAATCGGTTGCGGGGTAGGGATGTTATTGTTTAAAGTTGCACCTCATTGTCAGCATTATTTAGGTACAGATTTTTCATTGGGCGGATTGCAATATATTGAACAACATCTTAAACATCAGTCTTTCCATGAGAAAGTTACCTTAAAAACTAGAGCAGCTCACGAGTTTGATGACATTGAAAGTAATGCTTATGACTTAGTAATTTTAAACTCTGTAATTCAGTATTTTCCTTCTTTAGATTACTTGTTATCAGTAATCGAAGGGGTTATTAAAACTGTGAGTTCTCAGGGGAAAATCTTTATTGGAGATGTGCGAAATCTCAATTTATTAGAAGCTTTCCACACCGCAGTAGAATTTTATCGCGCCTCTGATAAATTATCAATTCAGGACTTGCGCCAACAGATTCAAAAAAGCATCCGTACCGAAGGCGAATTACTAATTGACCCTGATTTATTTATCGCTCTCAAACAAAAATTTCCTCGGATTAGTCACGTAGAAATTCAATTGAAACGGGGTTATAGTCATACGGAAATGAGCCGTTTTCGTTATGATGTGGTTTTATATTTGGATGGTACAAATACTCCTGTTGCAGAACCCCAATGCTTAGATTGGCAAGAAAAACAGTTAAATCTGGAAACTATCGAGAGAATTTTAACAACTCAACAAGCAGATTTATTAAGGATTAAAAATATTCCGAATGCACGTCTAACTTCAGAAATAAACTTGTTAGATAATATTGCTCAAGCAGAGGGTTATGTTGCAGATTTAAAAACTGCGATATCACAAGTTAAATCAGGTATAGAACCCGATGCATTCCGAACTTTAATCCAAGATTTACCTTATACGTCTTTTATTCAATATAGTTCCACAGGATTTGTTTATTACGATGTTATTTTGCAAAGAAATATTCCTGGGCAAGAGATAATACCAAGATTTAATCAAAAGAAAAATTGGCGGCTGAAACCTTGGCAACATTACGCTAATCAACCGTTACAATATCGCGTCAATCAAATCGCTCCAGAAATATTAGAAGAATGGCGAGATTTACTGGCCAAAAATCTACCTGATTATATGATTCCTAGCCATTTTATTGTTTTAGAAAAACTGCCACTAACACCAAATGGCAAAGTAGACCGCAAAGCTTTACCTGCGCCAGGTAAAGCAGTTGTCGCCAAAGATATTGAATTACCTGTAACAGAGACAGAAAAACTACTAGCTCAACTATGGGCAAAGCTGCTGAAATATGAATCTATTTCTCGACAAGATAACTTCTTCAATTTGGGGGGACATTCTTTATTAGCCACTCAATTGTGCTACCGCATCCGCGACACTTTCAACGTAGAAATACCACTACGTCAAGTATTTGATTCTCCCATTCTCAGCGAATTGGCAATTTATATAGATAGCTGCATTTGGGTTAATTCAGCTACCGCAGAGATGCAACCTTTAAACTCAGACGAAGAGGAAATTGAACTATGACTATGACACAAAATCAGCCAGTAGTTTCTTTAATGCTTCGTTTGCAGAATATGGGCTGCAAAATTTGGGCTGAAAATGATAAGTTACGGATTCGTACTAGCAAAAATGCCCTCACAGATGAACTCAAGCAAGAAATTCAAGCCAACAAAGCTGAAATTCTAGCTTTCTTGAAAGCAGCTAAGACGCAAGTTGCCATTACAAAAGAAATTCCTACTCTAAGTGCTGACTCTCCCAAGCCGCTTTCCTTTGCTCAACAACGCCTCTGGCTATTAGCACAACTCCAAGGGCCATCAGCTACTTATAATATGCCGATCGCTCTACAACTGAACGGCAACCTAAATATTGATGCCCTGCGTTCTAGTTTGGCTTATTTGCTAAGTCGGCACGAGAGTCTGAGGATATATTTTCCCACCGTTGCCGGACAAGCCCAAATTGCGCTTCGTAATTTAGACGAACTCGAAGTTTTAATGTACCAAGTATTGGGAACTGGAGACTGGGGACTAGGGACTAGGAATCAAGAAACTCTTTCTCAGTCCCCAGTGGTTCAGCACTTTATTGATGCTCATGCACAAGAACCCTTTGATTTAAATACTGGCCCTTTGTTTAAAGCAAAACTGCTGCAATTGCAAGAGCAAAAATCTGTGTTGCTCATAAATATGCACCACATTATCAGTGATGGCTGGTCAATGGGGGTATTTGTGCGTGAGTTACGGCAAGCTTACACTGCTTTTACCCAAGGTCAAAGCCCAAACCTTTCTCCCTTGCCTATTCAATACAGCGATTATGCAGCTTGGCAAAGAAACTGGTTACAAGGCGAAGTATTAGAAAACCAGATTAATTACTGGAAAAATCAACTGGATGATGCTTCCCCATTACTCGAATTGCCTACAGATTATCCTCGTCCAGCACAGCAAAGTTACCGAGGCGATCGCTTTTTCTATTCTCTCACGCCGGAATTAACTGCTGCCGTTAAAAATTTCAGCCAACAGCAAGGTGTAAGCCTATTTATGACTTTGTTGGCTACTTTGAATATTCTACTATCTCGTTACAGTCGCCAAAACGATTTATCTATTGGTTCTCCCATTGCCAACCGCACCCATAGTCAAACAGAAGGGTTAATTGGCTTTTTTGTCAATACTTTAATACTGCGTAACCAAATTAATTCTGAGCAAAGTTTTATCGAGTTTCTACAACAAACTCGCCAAACTTGTTTAGATGCTTACGCTCATCAAGATATACCCTTTGAGTTTCTGGTAGAAAAGTTACAACCAGAACGCAGTATGAGCTATAACCCATTATTCCAGGTCATGTTTGCGCTGGAAAATAATGAAAGTCCAGACTTGAGTTTATCAGGGTTAGAGATTGAATGGCTGGGGGTGAAGGGTGCGATCGCTAAGTTTGACTTAACCCTGATGGTGATGGAATATGACAACAAGTTAAATTGCTCTTGGGAATACGCCACCGACCTTTTTGAGAAAGCTACTATTCAACGGATGGCGGAACAGTTTGAAGTTCTGCTCAAGGGAATTATTGGTAATCCAAACCAACCGATTCATACTCTACCTTTGATGACAGCAGCCGAACTGCTACAACTTCAACGCTGGAATCAAACTCAATCAGGATATCCCCTCCATAAAACTTTAGTTGATTTATTTGAAGAACAAGTTACGAAAAATCCAGATAATCTTGCTGTATTTTTTGAGTCTCAAACTTTAACTTATCAGCAACTCAATCAAAAAGCGAACCAATTAGCTAATTCTTTAATTCACAATCATCTAAGTAAGCCAGATACATTAATTGGTATCTGTGTCGAACGTTCTTTAGAAATGATTATTGGTGTACTCGGTATCCTCAAGGCTGGCGGAGCTTATGTACCGATTGACCCTAATTATCCTCCAGAGCGGATTAAGTTCATGTTAGAAGATTCTGGGATATCGGTGTTATTAACCCAAAGTTTATTATTAGATAAATTACCTCTAAACCAACTAAAACATCAAGTGATTTGTTTAGATGAGGAAGTTTTTGCTGAAGAATTAACCGATAATCCCAGCCTTCAAAGTACACCTGATAATCTAGCTTATGTCATCTACACCTCCGGTTCAACGGGACGACCGAAGGGAGTGATGATTGAGCATAAAGCAATTGTCAATCTCGCGTTGGGTTGGGCTGAAACTTTTCAAGTTTACAATCACAGCCGTTTACTTCAGTTTGGGTCTTTTAGTTTTGATTTATCTGTGGCTGAAATTGCTACTACTTTCGTCACAGGTGCTTGTTTGTATCTAGCCCATAAAGAAACTTTGTTACCTAGCCAAAGCTTAGTTCACTTTTTAACCCAACACAAAATTACTCATAGCTTTTTATCGCCCTCAGCTTTATCTGCATTACCAAATGCGAGTTTACCTCACTTGCAATGTATCACTGTGGGTGGAGAAGCTTGTACTGCTGAATTAGTTAGTAAATGGGGAACGGGAAGAAGTTTTTACAATTGCTACGGCCCGACAGAATCTACTGTGACTGCGGCTATTTATCTTTGTCAACCCAATGGCATAAAACCACCAATTGGTAAACCAATATCTAATTTACACATCTATATTCTAGATGCAAATAATCAACCATTACCGCCAGGAATACCAGGGGAATTGTGTATTGCGGGAGTTGGTTTAGCCAGAGGTTATCTCAACCGTCCTGAAATTAATGCCCAAAAATTTATTGAAATTGAATTATTTGGTCAAACTGAGCGAATTTATAAAACTGGTGACTTAGCAAGATGGAATACTGAGGGAAATTTAGAATATTTAGGTCGGATTGACGAGCAAATTAAATTACGAGGTTTTAGAATTGAACTTGGTGAAATTGAATCAATCTTATTACAACATCCATTAGTTAAAGAAGCTGCTGTTATCTTATATAAAACCGAAACCAATCAGAGTTTAATTGCATACGTAACGGGAATCACTAATCATTTGTCTATCGAATTAAAGAATCAGCTGAAATCACGCCTACCTGATTACATGATTCCTGCTCAGATTGTGGTATTGGATGAGTTACCTTTAACTCCTAATGGCAAAATTAATCGTAAAGCCTTACCTGCTCCTAATCTTAAGATTGAAGGTTTATATACAGCCCCACGCAACGAAGTTGAACAAAAACTAGCGCAACTATGGTCTGCTGTTCTCGAACGTCAAGAAATTGGCATTCATGATAACTTTTTTGACTTGGGCGGACATTCTTTATTGGCGGTGAAATTGCTCAATAATATTCAACAGGTTTTTGAGCAAAAACTTGCCTTGAGTAGTTTATTTCAGAACCCGACTATTGCTCAACTAGCCGAACAAATTTGTAATATTGGAGTGCAACAGTCCCATCCAGATTTACTGTTACTCCAACCTCAAGGAAATGCAACCTCTCTATTTTGTCTCCCTGGTGCAAACGGACATGGTTTCTATTTTCAAGATTTGGCTACCAATTTAGGAAATGAGCATCCTGTTTATGGGCTGGAAACTCCAGGGAGAGATGGACTCAGCCCACTCCCAGACTCAATAGAACTTCATGCAAGTCAACTGATTGAGGTATTACGCCAACAACAACCTAAAAGTCCATACATACTAGCAGGATACTCATCAGGTTGTGCTGTTGCTTTTGAAATGGTTTCCCAACTAGAACAGCAAGGTGAAAAGGTAGAATTACTGGCTATCTTAGACTCTGGATTGGTTACTCACCCTCAGCATTTAATTGATAGAACAGAGCTTGATTTGATTTGGCAATTACTCCAACGGATTGAAGCTTTAAAGGGAGTTTCTTTTAGTTTAGAATACGCTGATTTAGCTGCTCAAAACAATGACCAAGCCCGTTGGGATTTAGCAGCAGAGTATTTATACAAACATAACGTCCTACCAGAACACTCAAGCCTTGATTTACTAAAAACCAATATGCAGGTGATGAAAATGCTAACGCTCAATTACGCCAATTATCAGCCTAAGCATTCAATTTCAGTACCGATTGTTTTATTCCGCGCTCAAGAAGTGCATGAAATTGTTGTGCGAGAACTCCAAGCTTTTTCTGATTATGATTTACCTGATTGGGGATGGCAAACCTACACCCAAAAGCCTATCAAGGTGATTTATATACCTGGAAATCATGGAGGAATGCTTTATGAACCCAATGTCAAAGTATTAGCAAGACAATTACAAACGGTGATGCAATAAGCCAAAAAAGCGATTGCTCTCAATTATTCACCTAACTTTTTTATTTTGAAGTAGGATAAAAAAATGCAAACTCTTCCTATTAAAATTTATGATGAAACTCTGCGGGATGGAGAACAACAAGTAGGCATTTTCTTCTCTTACCCAATTAAATACAAACTTGCTCATCTGATTGCTCAAACAGGGATTGATGGATTGGGTATCATGCCAAGTGTTTGCGAACAAGAAGCAGAGCTAGTCAAATCATTAGTTTCAGAGGGATGGAATGGATTGATTACTGCTGATACGATGATGGGAAAGCAGTACATAGATCGAGCAAAAGAGTGCGGAGTTAAGCGCCTTATTCTGTTCCATGCTGTTTCCGATCGCCTGCTGTTTTTACGAAATCCCCAGGTTCGCCTCGCGAGCGAATTTCAAGATAAAACCATTGATGATGATATCTCATCTCAAATAATTAATAAAATTCGTCAAGACGCTCTTGATGTCATTGTTGAAAATCTACACTATGCTACAAAAGTGGCTGGATTGAGAGTAGATTTTGCGGCTGAGGATGCTTCTAGAGCCGATTTTGACTTTTTAGTCCAATGTATTCGCTCATGCAGTCCTTATATCGAACATTTCCTATTGTGTGATACGGTGGGGGTTCTGACTCCAGAAAAGAGTTATATCTGGGTTAATGACTTGCTCCAATCTACCGCAGATGTAGCATTGGGAGTACATTATCACAACGATATGGGCTTGGCTTTAGAAAATACTCTCCAATCTCTCATGGCGGGAGCAACTTTAGTATCGGGGACATTTTGTGGTTTAGGGGAGCGAGCCGGAAATGTGGCGATAGAGCAGGTATTAAATGGTTTGCGAGTCCGTTTCGGTATTGAAGTTGAGGGGATCGACTATGATGCGATCGCCGCAGTGACTAATTACATTGAGCAAATGGGGATTCGCCCCGCAGCTCCTTACTCTAAAACTGCACAACGTCACGAATCAGGTATTCATGTCAATTCTTTGTTGCGTGACCCCAAAAGCTATGCAATATTTCCTTATAACAAGATAGATGTTGTATTTGGCAAATGGAGTGGAGTTAGTAATTTCCAATATCTATTTGAAAAGCAACTACACAATCCTCAACCTAGAAAGCAGTATGAGAAGATGCGTTCTGTTATCAAATCACTTGCTACTGAAAAAGAATGTTATTTTACTGCTCAAGAAGTTTTAGAATTATGGAAAGATGGTATCTTTGAATAGAAAGTTATGAAATTTACAATTTCCTATTCAAGAGAATTCAAGATACAGGAGAACATTTTCTTAATTCATATAATATAAAAATTAGTTATGACTTCTTTCTCCTGGCTTTAATTTATGAATCTCCATCAGACTTAATAAATTACAACATTTTTTTTACAGATGCAAGCTACAAGTTTTATTGGTAAATCCTCAAAAAATGATTCTTCACCTGCTAAGGACTTTTGGGGAAATGTCAGAGCGATCGTCGGGCCTTTCTTGTATCCTACTGAGGCAAATGCCAGAGCATTTTCAGATGTAGTTCGTACATGGGGAATGCTTCTTCTCCTAGTATTATTAATAATAATGCTCGTCGGTGTAACTGCGTTTAATAGCTTTGTTAACCGCTATTTGCTCGATCTCATTACTGAAGAGCAAGATTTAAATAAATTTATTAATACATTATGGCTTTATGGTGGTGCTCTTGTCTGCGTAACGCTTTTAGTAGGATTTACTAGATTTGTTAGAAAACAAATCGCTCTTGATTGGTATCAATGGCTAAACGACCGAATTTTAAATAAGTATTTGAGTAATCGTGCTTATTATAAAATCAACTTTAAATCTGATATTGATAATCCAGATCAACGAATAACCCAAGAAATAGAACCTTTAACAAGAAATGCTCTTTCTTTTTCGGCTACTTTCTTAGAGAAAGGGCTGGAAATGATAACTTTTTTAGTAATTCTCTGGTCTCTTTCTCATTTGGTGGCATTTGTATTAGTTATTTATACAGTAATAGGTAATTTAATTGCTGTTTATTTAGCTCAAGAATTAAACAAGATTAAACAAGAAGAACTCGAATATGAAGGAGACTATAATTATAGCGTAAATCATGTTCGTAATCACGCTGAATCAATAGCTTTTTTCCGTGGAGAGAAACAAGAATTCAATATAATCCTGCGGCGATTAAACAACATTATTAAAAGTAGTAAACGCAAGATTAATTGGGAAGTAACTCAAGATATTTTTAACAGAGGATATCAAGCGATTATTCAAATATTTCCATTTATAGTATTTGGACCTTTACAGATTAAAGGTGAAATTGAATTTGGAGAAATTGCCCAAGCCAGTTTAGCTTGTAATCTGTTTGCTACGGCTATGGCTGAAGTCATCAGAGAATTTGCTACTTCAGGACGATTTTCTAGTTATGTTGAGCGTTTAGCTGAACTGTCGAATGCGCTAGAAGCAGTAACTAAACAACCTGAAAATGCCAGTACGATTAAAACAATAGAAGAGAAGCAACTAGCTTTTGAGAATGTTACCTTACAAACACCTGATTATGAACAGGTGATTGTCGAAAATTTGTCGCTTTCTGTTCAGCCGGGAGAAGGTTTATTAATTGTAGGGCCTAGTGGTCGAGGTAAAAGTTCTTTATTGAGAGCGATCGCTGGTTTGTGGAACGCTGGGACTGGCCGCCTAGTGCGACCTCCTTTAGAAGAAGTCTTGTTTTTACCCCAACGTCCTTACATTATTTTAGGAACTTTGCGCGAACAGTTACTTTATCCTAATACCAATCGTCAAATGACCGACGCAGAACTTCAAGACGTTTTGCAACAAGTCAACCTGCAAAACTTACTTAGTCGAGTCGATGGCTTTGATACAGAAGTTCCTTGGGAGAATATATTATCAATAGGAGAACAACAACGCCTTGCTTTTGCACGACTGTTAGTTACTCATCCTAGCTTTACTATATTAGATGAAGCAACGAGTGCTTTAGATTTGCAAAATGAAGAAAGGTTGTATCAACAGTTACAATCAACGAAAACAACATTTATCAGTGTTGGGCATCGGGAAAGCCTGTTTGATTATCATCAATGGGTTTTGGAACTTGCACAAGATTCCAGTTGGCAACTTGTGACTGTTCAGGATTATCGAAATCAAAAAACAATAAATATTCAAAGCACGCCTAATAAGGAGTCGCAAAATCAATCTCAAATATTGACAGAAACAATCACAAGTGAAAAGCTCACTCATAAGGAAATAAGTGAATTAACTAACTATTCCATTAGCACTATTAGAAGTAAGGCAAGCAAAGGAGTTTCTATTACTATTAGGGACGGCTTGATGTACCGTTATGACAAAAACCCAAGTGTGTTGAGATGGCTGAGGGTTTAGTGGTTGGCGTCACCGTGGTCGGGTAGCAGGACTATATCGCTATAATCCCGCCCCCTCAGAACCGGACGTGCGCCTTGCAACGCATCCGGCTCAGCAAGTCACAAACTACAAATGGTTCCAGAATGTATTTGTTGATGGCAGTACAAATGTACAAGTTGTAGGTTCTGACATTTTCCGTTAAGTCTTGAAAAGCTTGCTCACAAAGGATTTAGGGCAAGGTACAAGGTTTACAGTAAAATAACCCTCTTTTGTTACTTTAGGAAAAGAAAATTAGCAAGAAATTCAACTAGCTATAGGGAAACTGACTGGAGAAGCCCGAAAATTATTCATGAAGTCAATTAATTTCAAAAAGCAACGTTTCAGACCAGGAATATTAAATACTGTGAGCCAAGGTTGAATCAAACAGTAAAAAATATAGGGTTGAATAATCAATCTCAGGTTATTTAAGGCACTCTTCCATGTAGTGCCGGACTCCCAATAAGGATGTTGGCTATAGTGAAGAAGATTAGATTCAGCGTGTGACGAAAATTCGGAAGTAGATGTTGTGCTTGATTGCTGATTAAACTGAAAGTAGGTGGCTTGAACGCTGACTAAAAGATAGGCACTAAAAATTATTTCCCACCACCGTTCAATACTTTCATAATCAGTCAGACGAAAATCAGCCCAACCCAGTTCGTTTTTGACTTGTTTAAAACCATATTCAATCCAGTTTCTTAAACTATAAAGTTGAGCTACATTACTTGACAAATCAATTGATAAATTAGTCATGATATACCAACTTTCATCTCCAGTAGGGTCGGGGGTATTAACTTTACTAATTTGGTAATATCTGATGCAGCGACGTTGACCAAAAATAATTTCTCTCAAATAACGAGTTTCAGTTTGACGATGTGAAAGCTTTTGCTCATAAGCTTTCCACCGATTATAACGTTTTCGACTTCCTGGGGGCATCAACACTCCATGATTAGAGCGAATTGCTACAACAAACTCTAGTTTTAATTTCTCTAAACAGCCGATTACATCTCCGCTCTCCCCGTACAAGCTATCCGCTAAAACTAACTTTATTTTAAATCCCAACGCTTTCAACTCTTGAATAATCTCTATCGCTATTTGGGGTTTTGTTTTATATTTATCTCCTGATTTAAGGCGGTTTTTGGGTTTAAATATCTGAAACATTAATGGATAAGTAATCCCATCTAGTACTCCATAAGCATTTACCGATACTATTCCATTTTCGGTGCCGCGATCGCTCCTTCAGGAATTTTCCGTTTTGCTCCCGAAGCTTTTTTTATTTTCAATAATTCATCTAGCCCACCCGATCTATATTTTTGTAACCACCTTGTCACCGTTGATGTATCTTTAGCCAAGCGTTTTCCAATATCTTGCTGCTCCGAAACCTAAAGTAGATACGAAGCTGCCTTCATGAGAAAGGGATTAATAATCCTGTATAATACGATTCAAAAAGAGGTATTCCGCAGAGGTTTAATTCCCTATTTACCACCGATAAACGATTCCTTATAAAAGTGCCTAAAGTCATAGTAAAACACTTTTAAAACAACCTCTTAAACATTGGATATCAGGAATGTTTCTAGCGTCAGTGAGGAAAAGACCCCCAATTCATCATAATTAGCAATTAGTTGATACATTTCGTAATTATTAATCAACCAATTGGCGATTAGAGAAAAAGGAGTGCCTATACTGGTTGAACTAGGACAATTAATAGAAACACCGTCAGGTAAATAGTAATATTTATGCCCTTCTTTATGCCAATTAAATTGGGTGACTATTGGTTCGGAAATCTTCAGGTTGGGAGTAATAGTCATAGATATCCCTTGCCAATTACCACTAAAATTCCGTTCTGGTAATTGATTTAATTCAGTTGACCAGTATTTACTAGGAAATCCATTACAATCTTCACGAATATTTGCGGTATGAAATAAATTTCCGCTCTCGTCGTAAACAATACCTACACTATGCCGTAAATCTTCATATCGAAAGAATAATTCTATCCCAAAATACGAATTTGGTTTTAACTTCACTGTTGCCCAAATAGCATGACCCGAAGCAAAGAAATATCCTCGCATCGTCTCACGTGATGGGTGAAATAGTCCATTATCTAAGCTATTGGACAGAAAATTAAATTCCCAGCTCTCTTGCTTATTTTCGCCATTTGCATAATTATAAGTATTAGTATGGACAATTTTCGTCTTTTCTGGATTGCTTTTAAAACTTCTCAGACTCTGAAACGATTCTTTGACATCACCAACTGGTGTATATCGCGTCCAAATTCCATGCCAATTCAGCAAATTGTTAGTACAATAATTCCAATTTCGTTCTTTTGCATCCATAATATTTGTGTCCAAAGTATATTTAAAATCTTTTTGTTAAAATACTGTACTACGAAACTTTTCCTGCCTACTTATTTATAAGCCTTAAGAGATTTGTTAGTGTCGTTCCTGAGTAGTATTGAATATCGGGAGAATGAGGAACTTTATTTACAACGAAACCAATTTTCATCCCAGATGTATAGGTGACTCCGGAACGGGTAGTTTGTTCAATGCGAATTTCATACTCAACAGGTTGCCCTGGCTGAAGCCAAGAATCAAAGCGATCGGCTAAATTGATCTGATAAGCATCGGCCCAGTGAGGATAGGGTCGATGTGGAACAAGTGGGTAAGACATCTCGCTGACTTTGGAGTTGTTCTGGGACAAAATAATTGTCAATTTAACCGTTTTTAACTCGCCTAGAAGCTTACCTTCATCTAAAAGAGTAAAATTGCGGGGATCGGGGAAGCGATCAAATCCTTTAAATTTATAACGTCCTAAACGTTTAGGGTGAATACCTCCAGTAATCGCAATTTCGGTTTGGTTTTGCGAATTATTGAGAATATAATCCAATGTGCCTGGAATATAAAATTGCAATTTCCCTGATTCAGTAATTTCAGCTTTGAGCAGAGGATCTCCTAAATCTTGTGGGCGTTTAACAGTTTGCCAAGACACTTTAAAAGAATTTTGGACGGTTTCTAATAAACGATAACTATCTCGGATATCCGAACCAGTACCAAGTAGACTCCGTAGCCCCGTTTTTTTCGACAAATTTTTCTTGATCAGCCTGATGCTTCGATCGACTAACAGGCTAACGCGATTACTATAACTAATTTGTTCTTGAGGAATTTCTGTACCCTTGACTAACAATACTTGACCGTAACTACCAGGTTCCCCATCTCTACCGTTGCGTCCGGGTTGACCAATAAGGCCATTCTCACAAGTAAAATCTCTCTGCTGTGATAGACCAATATATTTCCAGCGATAATGGTAGTTTGGATCTAAATTTGAAAGCTGCTGGGGTCGATATTGTTGTTCGTCATAGAACGCATCACCTGTACAGCGAAATAATTCTCTGTTAATTTCTTTCCACTGTGCGTTAGCTACATTGATTTGTTGTGCCATCAATGCCCAAGTGCAATAGTTTACACTCCAGCGCGGTTGAGTACAGTTACATCCACTACCTGCTTGTCCCCCCTTTCCTCCAACACCTGCCCTCCCGCCTCGATTACGTAATACCACATTCTTGAGTTGAGATAATGACTCAAAGTAAACAGTAGCATTACTGCCATGACCACCATGACCACCATTACCGCCATGACCACCATTACCGCCTTTAGCACCGCATACATTCACTGTTGCATCCTGCGGCTGTTGGCATCCAGAAGCTTGTTCACCAGAGGTAGCAGATTCTCCCGCTTCGCCATCTGTACCGGAGATGTCAATCGTTTGTAGTTGTTCGCTAGCACGAATTATTTGCTTAGTAGTAGAGTTCCCACCTCGTCCAGACCGACCATCTACCCCATGTCTACCATCTTGGCCAAAAGTTTGTACTTCAGCAGCAACAACATTGACAGCTAGACTGTTAGCAATTGTTGCCAGAAGGCATAGTTTGAGAATGTACTGAAGTGGCTGATTAATATTCACACAAGTCAAATAAATTAAATAAAACTTTTGATATAGCAATCCTAAATGAGTTACAAACTGGGGTTTAAGTTGGGTAAAGCCAATCATCATTGTTTTGTTGGGTACTTTCTTTATATAAGTGGTTTATTGAAGGCAGTGGTTGCTACAAATTGCCATTAGAACCAAAAACGATACCACTGGAATTTACAAAAAACACGTTATGTGCAATTAGTACGAATTAAGTCATCAATATTAAAAATATTGTTACCAGTCACACAAGTAAAAATGTTATTAAAGACTAGTCAAGCATCAATCAGGTTACAAAATTTTTATTATTTAGCAATTAATCTAATAAAATTTCATTCTTAAACTCAAATTTTTTGCAAAAACTTAAAAATTTTACAAACCTTTACAAACATAGCCCTCAAACTACGACGAACGCTACTCATCCCACTTCACCAGCACCCCATCCACACACGCAATCCCCCACTGCGGAAACTTCGCCAATAGTTTTTTAACGACAATCTGCAAAGCAGGATCGTCACTCCACCATTGCAAAAAGTCAAACCCCTGATTCTCGCCCGAATTCGCCGCAACCTTGAGTTTCTGCATACGCTCCGGTCATCGGTGTAAAGAAGTACAGCAATTATCGTCAAAGTGGGAAGACATGGGTTTGTACATCTTCTTTCTACCCAAATATTGCTCAGAAATGAACCCGATTGAATTGGAATGGCAACATCTCAAAAAAGATGAACTAGCCGCGAAAACTTTTGAGGATGAGTACTACCATTGCCTATGCCGTCATTGATGGAGTCCAAATCAGAGGAGAAAAAGGAACTTACAGTACACAACGTGTAAGATTTAACTCTAATTCTTCTGCTTAACTTTTTGTTACATACTTATAAATTTTCTCCACGACTTACTTACATCTCTAGTTACGAATGTTTTAAATCTCTTAACTGTCCTTGAATCTTAAACGATGATTGATCGCGGGGTTGAGAATTTTAGGCACAATAGTCTGAAAAAGTTTTCCCTGTCTAGTTTTCACCGTTTTTGAGGGTTTCGCCTGATTTAAGCCGAAACATGGTTGCATTACCAGGGTCAATATTTGCTTTTCGCCTACCTAAGAGAGTAATAAATATCGAAACTTTACCGAATTTCAATTGAAACTTTAAATAAAACAATATTGATGTTTTATATGATTACTCATAGCATATAAGGCATATTTATGAGTTTTTATCAGTGGGCATCAATTTTTGGCTGTACGACAGCAGCTTTTATATCAATTGCGCCTCTACAGGCAGAAGCTGCAAAATATCAAATACAGTCTGGAGCCACTAGCGTTTATCATGATCTGAGTTTTCTTAGCAATATCGGTCTAAATTTGACAGGCAGCAATAATACAGTTACGCCAATTAACAGTGATTTTATAGTTGGCTTTGGTATATCCCCAACTACCAATTTTACATTCAGCGACGTGGGCGGGTTTTCTCAGCTTTCAGGTACAATCCAACACACTGGTACTGTTACATTCAATAAAGAAATTACTATTGGAAACTTTTCTGTTGGCTATGATCCGACACGTGCTATCAACAATGCCAGTGGGCTTTTTTTAAAAGACACAGTTTCTCTGAATAAAATTTTGTTTGATTTGAGCGCTCCAGGCAATATGGAATTTGATGGCAAAAATTTAACTATCGCTGACGTTAAATTGCTGTTTACTTTGGATTTTGCTAGTATACTTGGCGACTCTAGTTTGCTAGGTCAGGTAGGTGGAACTGCACGAATTGATGCAAAAGTCGTTGAAGTACCTGAATCTACAAGCGCGATCGCATTTTTAGTAGCGGCTGTGCCTCTGTTGAGAAGTAAGTTGAGAAAGCAGATGTAATTACTAATTCTAGAAAAGTACGAGAGACAAGTAAATTGTCTCTCGTAAATATTGGTTGCTGTAGTATTAGACTGAATACTTTTTAAAATAAATAGAAAAAAGTCAGAATACGGAATTCAGAATTTAGTCTTCAGAATATCCCATCAATCAGACCACCACGGGTTTGATAGAGATGGGGATGGTGTGGGTTGTGAGAGTTGACTATGTAAGCCCTGCCCTACAAAGGCAACATAATTGCAAATTCAGTTCCTTGATTGAGTATGGAATTAACCTTCATTGCTCCACCATGCTTTTCTACTACAATTTGATAAGCGATCGCCAATCCCAGTCCAGTACCTTTTCCAACTGTTTTTGTTGTAAATAGATAATTAAAAATTTCTTGCCTCACCTCGTCTGTCATGCCAATACCATTATCGGCAATCCGAATCGTTACATATCCAGGGCTGGACATCTCTGTAAAGATGTTGATTGCTAGGGAATCATTGACTCGCTTGCCCTGCTGCCAAACATCTTCTAAAGCATCTACAGCATTAGCTATTAGATTCATGAACACTTGATTGAGTTGTCCTGGATAGCACTCAACCTTTGGTAGGGAAGCATATTTTCTGACGACTTTAATTTCAGGTCGCTGTCCCAACCCTTTAAAACGATGTCGCAGGATTAATAATGTATCCTCAAGTCCCTCATGAAGATCAAACTTAACCTTTACCGATGTGTCAGTCCGGGCAAAGTTTCGCAGCGACACGGATATTTCTTTAATTCGTTCTGTGCTAACCTGCATGGAATTGAGGAGCTTAGGCAAATCTTCTAAGAGAAAGTCTAAATCTGTTTGAGCGATCGCATTCTGAATAACAGGCGGTAGTTGGGAATAATTTTCCTGACATAATTGCAGGACATGAGTCAGATCAGCAATATACTCTTGAGCAGGATGAATATTGCTAATAATGCAGCTAATGGGATTATTCATTTCATGTGCTACACCTGCTACCAATTGACCAAGCATTGAAAGCTTTTCTTGTTGCACCAGTTGCACTTGTGCCTTTTGTAACCCTGTCGTTCGCTCTGTAACCATTTGGTCACTTTCCGAGTATTCTGAATAAAAGGATTAAAAGAAAAAACTCTGGAAGGTAAGCAGGGCAATGGATGTAGAATTACAAATCCTGAAACATTTGGCAAGAGATGCCCACCCAACAGTTGCCATTATAGATGAATATTGTGCAGAGTATAAAGCTGAATTTTCCGGTTAAGTCTCTTTTGCAAGCTTCCAACCCTCACAAAGATCGTGTAATTTTAACCAACCTCGCCACAGTACTTGAATGCCAATTGGTGTTTTGCTTCGGTGCTCTAGGTAGCCGCCAAGACGAGCAACAGTTTCCACAGCCCAACTAACTGTTAGCACCTTGGGTTGTTTGGGAGATTTAGCTTTCAAAATCCTGATTTCAAGGGGATTAAGAATTTCAATTGCTGGGGCTGAAGGCTGAGTACGGTGTAGATAAGTGAACTGTAACAGTTCTACCGCAATTACACTCAAAAAACCAATCAGAGCCTTCATCCCATCAGCAGCAAGCCTGTATTTTTCTACCTGACATCCCGACGGCTAGATGTCCTCACCTACATGGATAGTGAGTTGTCATTTGTTGAGGATTAAAGTGCGAACTCTACCCGAATTAGGTTACTCAACAAAAGCCAGTCGTCCTCCTTTTCGGGTTTAGACTGAACGAATCGCACCCAGTAATAAAATGCCCAGCCCCTGCGGGCAGGCGTGCAGTCGCTCATGAGGGAAACCCCCTTTCTGCGCACTGCTGAACTGTATCAATAATATTTTTGGCAAAACCGAGGTATTGAGGCGCTTTCGCCTTCAAGGCGAAAGCGACGGCTCATAGCATTTTATTTCTTAAATCTCCCCTAGCAGCATTCTGTTACTGCTTCCGTCGAGAGTTTACGGTCATAAACTGATGCCACTGCCCATCATCGCCCAGCACATAGGATGTCATCACTCGATGATTATTACTCTTGAACTCGATTACATCTCTGTAACTTGCCATCTTCTCATCGCCCGTCATTGAGGGACCGTCAGAATTAAGCGTTAGCATGTTTTCAGCCGCGTCCAATTCACCCTCGTACAACCATAAATAAGTCATCATTGACCCAACCCAGGTGCCTACATAGCGTTGCTTCTGCGGGTCATATCCCAGCGTTATTATCATTGTTGCCGCACCACCGCAGGGCATTTCGCCCTGTCCTTCACCTACAACCCAGAGTCCACCAATTGATCGCACACTTTCCGTTCCTGTTGCTCTTTCAGGCGGTTGATCTGGACTCATCATCGCCTCTGTTTCATAAGTCCACTCACCGACGAGTTTCTGTAGCCACTGATGTTCCTTTTGTGGCTCAGTATTCATTGTTGGCTCCTGTTGTGTTTTGATTGTCTCCATTGCTTTAGCTCCTTTTGATGAATCATTGAGGAATGTAATTAGCGCGAAGCCCAACTCTATAGGCAAAGCCGCCCCCAAGGGATAGAAACCGCGTGAAATGATGAAAAATTAAGATCTTAGTAGTACATAAATACTATCATGGCTCAACTGATTGAGGGGAAATACCGAATTTATCGACCAACATGCCAAAGCGGACAGACCAGAAGGTTTGGCTCATGGCATTTTCTTCCAGATAAATCAGCAGTACATATTTCATTGAATTGCCTCTGTTGTTTCCCTTTGTAATTAAGTCGAACGACAATTCCTCAAATCGACACCTTTGCCAAAAATTTTTTTATCATTTAGATACAATCGAGCAATACCTGTATTCTTTCCTTTCGTGAGTAAGTCAAACGGCAATTTTGAATCGACACCTCTGGTAAAAATTTTTCCGGCGTCAGCTATGACCTCAAACGCACAATCAGATGTAACAATCGCGCTCGCCTCCATTTATCGCGCCGAGTGAGAACATAACATGGAATCCACACAAGACAAATGGGCATTAGTCACAGGTGGGAATCGACGTATTAAATAATGGATTTATTTGACCAGCATCTTGCAAAAATAACTGAAGAATCAGCACCCCTAGCAGCTCGGATGCGTCCACGGACACTTGATGAATTTATTGGCCAAGAGCATATTATCGGGCAAGGAAGGCTACTGCGACGTGCTATTAGTTTGGATCAACTGTCTTCCTTATTTTTTCTGGACCGCCAGGGACTGGCAAGACTACTTTAGCCCGTGTTATTGCCAACACTACCCGCGCTCACTTCATCGCTATCAATGCTGTACTCTCAGGAGTCAAAGAAATTCGAGCCGCTATTGAAATAGCCCAACAAAAGCGCAAGTTTCATAATCAACGAACTATTCTTTTTGTCGATGAAGTCCATCGTTTTAACAAGTCTCAGCAAGATGCCTTATTGCCTTGGGTAGAGAATGGTACAATCATTCTCATTGGTGCTACCACCGAAAATCCTTTTTTTGAAGTCAACAAAGCACTTGTCAGCCGTTCGCGGATTTTTCAACTTCAGCAATTAACTGATAAAGATTTATACAAAATTGTTGAGCAAACGCTAGCTGATTCGGAACGCGGTTATGGCAAGTTAACAGTACAAATTG
>JADEXV010000117.1 GCA_015206945.1 Nostocales cyanobacterium LEGE 12452
GTAGATTTTATGGTGTCGGTAAGCATGAACCCTGTCATTCCAATTCTAGAAATTCAGAGCAAACGCGGGCAGATCCGCGCCTCCTATTCTTCTAGAATGACTGGTATTTTATTTTCTTGCAAGTCCCCTAACACCCAAGCTACAAATAAAAGAGTACAGTCTACTAAAAATAATGTTGTTAATCTCAACCACCACGAACCCTTACGTACCGTGACAAATGTCGATGCACGTAAATCCAAAGGTACTTCACTGAATTTATTTGTTGTAATGCTTTGATTACTCATAGTTAGGAACACTCAATGTGGGTAAAATTTGATAGGAGCTTAAATATACAAGTACAAGACAATTTGGGTATCTCACTATATTTTATTTACAAAAAAACTTTGACTTTTTAGTTTAGTCTTAACCGTTTTCTTCGGAGTAAATTTAAGTTCTTTATCAAAAGCATCCTCAAAGGTCGGTTTGAGTGTCGTTTTACTACCGAGATACTTAGGTTTGATAGCAGCCTATAATCACATTTTAGTCTGTAAAAATTAATAAAAAAAGTTTTTAGATTAGCAGTTAAACAAAACTCCTGACCGCTAATAATCAAGCAAGTAGGCAAAATAAAAATATTATAATTTTTGAGGTTACTAATACATCAGCTGAATTAATTACAGATATGGCAGATATTTTGGAGAGTTTCACTTCTTGGAGGTATAGAATGATTAACATCACCTCAGAAATTACTCTAGCATATTTATTTAGACTAATTACGCTTTGAATATAAAGTTGTCTTGTTGTATTTATTTATTTTAAGCATAATTACTGATTAACAAAAACTATACAAAATTTATAACAAAACGCATCAAAAATTTGATATTTGTAATAAAAATTTACATTCTTGAATATTTATGGTTAAATTTGAGTCAGTTTCATAGACATTTCTAAATGAAGTCTTAAAAGGGCAGCAGGCTTAACGGCGAGACTATAGTTTACAGTAGAAGACTGATGTTACAAACGTAGTTGGGTTTTATAAAGTTTGCCTAAATTATTCAAAAAAATAATATTACGGCTTTACATTAATTTTATATAATTAAATACAAAATGAAGATTTTGTAAAAACTATTTTTCATTCAGTAGATTTTCCTGAGATAGGATAATGTAATTTTATAATTGTGTGTAAGTGTTTGTGTTTATTTGGTAAAACACAAAATTAATTTTTTGGATTCAATTGCAATTAAAAGTTTCATTGTAATCAATAAAATATGGGGTGAAAGTATGGTGATTAGCAAATTAGATATAATAGATAAATTGAGCAAATGAGCAAATTTTGAAACAATAACAAGTGCTGTCTACTGAAAAGTTTCCATCTAAATAAAAATATTACAATCGACAAATGATTCTGAAATAGAAAAAGCACAAATAGAAGTAAACAATTAATTTATCTTTTTCTGTAAAAGATTATAGGCATTTTTTAAATTCAGATGTATTGGTTAAATATAATTAGCTTGGTTACATCCATTCTAAGTCAGTTGAATACTTTACGACAATGACTCTATATAGATTTAAAAGAAGATAATGAAATATGAAATGTTGCTGGTGGTGAAAAAGCTGAATAATATATAAAAGCTTTAATGGCGGAATTTAAATTTAATGCCTACTGTAAAGACTCTTTATTGGACGGAAAAATTATAGATGGAATTAAGTACATTGGTGGTTCTATTGATTAAATCTCTCTCCCGGATGAAGCCTTAGATGGAATTAGCTGCTACTATTGTTTTGAGCATTTTCAAGATGTTTTGAATATTAAATAGGCAGTACGTTTATTGAAAGTGGGCAGAAAACTTGTCCCCCACTATTTCTAACTAACGAATATGCATAAATCTGGAATACTAAACGGATTCAAAAGTCCAATGCTGACAAAGAAATCACAATTTTTGACAATACTGCAAGCTTGGCTGAATGGGATGTATATGGCTTTGCTAGAACCTATATTCCTGCTATGTTTAAAACAAGAATTATTGATAATTTACCGAGCAACTACTATGCAAAAATCTACAAAGTTATTGTAGATGTAAAACCTGTGCCAGATATCAAAAAAATTTATCATCAAGCTCTTGTCAATGCTGAAATTAAGGCACTGGTAATAGTCAAAAGCTAAATAGCAACTTTTGAGTTTAGTAAGTAAGCTGTTATGCATACAAGTTGCATAATTTAAATTGTGCGTAATAAGCTCAAACCCTCTCCCCTGTTCCCTGCGATCTCAACGTGTAAATTAACTACTTAGCAGCTTATTAGAGTCAAAACAATTAGTAGAAATGCACACCATATCTGTGTACTGCTAGCGTGTGTATCATTCAAAACTGCTATATCTTGGTTATGTGAGAATTAATAGTATTCTGCTCATTTTTTATTGATTAGTGGCTGTATTTGCTCACATCTTTTTTAGTTATAAACCTTTAATGATTGACGTTCTCATATTTAATTATTTTATACCCACTGACCTTAATATAGAAAATGCAGATAAATAGTCAAACATCAGAATATAAGCAAAATCTTACCTTAAATACCTTAACTCACATTATCGGCACTCAAGTGTTACAGGAATTGAATGACACTCAAGTAGTTCATCATCAGGATCTGTGCATTCATCAGATGTTTGAGATGCAAGTAGAGCGATCGCCCCAAGCCATTGCAGTAGTATGTGAAAATACAGAACTTACTTATCAGCAGTTAAACCAGCGGGCGAACCAACTAGCACACCACCTACGTGCTTTAGGCGTTGGGCCGGAAGTACTTGTAGGTATATGCTTAGAGCGCTCCTTAGAGATGATTGTAGGACTACTGGGCATTCTCAAAGCTGGAGGCGCTTATGTGCCTTTAGATCCAGCATATCCCTCAGAACGTTTAGCTTTTATCTTGGAAGACACCCAGACACCAGTATTGTTAACCCAAGAAAAATTGGTAAAGAACTTACCACCGCATCAGGCGCAAGTGGTTTGTCTGGACTTAGACTGGCAAGGGAATATTCAAAACAGTCAAGAAAATCCTGTAAATCAAACTACGGCTGATAACCTCATCTACGTAATCTATACATCTGGCTCTACAGGACACCCGAAGGGTGTAATGATCCCTCACCGTGGTATCTGCAATCAACTCCACTGGAAGCAAACAACTTTTGGATTAACTCACGCAGACAAAGTTTTACTAACTATTTCTTTTAGCTTCGATCCCTCAGTATGGCAGATATTCTGGCCATTGTGCTTTGGGGGGCAATTGTTCATAGCTCGCCCTGGTGGACATCAAGATACAGCATACCTTGTGAAGGTGATTACTGAGCAGCAAATCACCGTCCTGGCTTTAGTACCTTCCATACTGCGTGTCTTATTGGAAGAGAAGGGAATAGAGAATTGCCGATTCATCAGACACATTACCTGCGGTGGTGAAGCTTTACCCGGCGAACTTATAGAACGCTTTTTTGCCCAACTGAATTTGGACAATGTTTTACACAATTGTTATGGCCCGACAGAAGCTTCCATTGATACCACTTTCTGGAGTTGCCAACGGGACACTAATTATGCTAATGCACCTATTGGTTGTCCGATTACCAATGCAGAGATTCACATCCTCGATGAAAATTTGCAGCCAGTGGCTATTGGTGAATCAGGTGAATTGCACATTGGCGGTATTGGTCTAGCGCGAGGCTATCTTAACCGTCCAGAATTGACCACAGAGAAGTTTATTTTCAACCCTTTTAGCTCTGAACCTGGGGCACGCCTTTACAAAACTGGGGACTTGGCACGTTATTTGAGCGATGGTAATATCGAGTTCCTTGGTCGGATTGACCATCAAGTTAAAATACGTGGCTTCCGAATTGAATTAGGAGAAATTGAAGCCATACTAGCTCAACATCCATCACTGACGCAGACTTTAGTCATAGCCAGAGAAGATGTGCCTGGGGACAAGCGACTCGTGGCATATATTGTTGCCAGTCCAGAGCAAATTCCTAGTCAGGCTGAATTGCATCGCTTTTTGGAAACTCGGTTGCCTGAATACATGGTGCCTAGTTTCTTTGTATTTTTGAACACTCTGCCATTAAATCCCAACGGTAAAATAGACCGCCGCGCCTTACCTGCACCGGATACATCTGATATTAAGCTGTCAACTAACTTTGTTCCACCTCAGAATTCGACAGAAGAAGTTTTAGCTGACATTTGGGCAAAAGTTTTGCGTTTGGAACAAGTAGGCATCCACGACAATTTTTTTGAATTGGGAGGGCATTCCCTGCTGGCCACTCAAGTGATGTCTAGAGTTCGCCAAGCTTTTCAAATAGAAATACCGTTGCAAATGTTATTTGAGAATCCCACGATCGCTACTTTAGCTCAAGCGATGCCTACGGCAACCCGAAGCGGGAACGCCCAAAACCAAACTCCAGAAAATGATCCCCAAAATCAGACCATTCCTCAAATAGCCAATCGGGAATCAGCCCCTTTATCCTTTGCCCAACAGCGAGTCTGGTTTTTGGAGCAGTTGGAACCTAACAGCGCAGCATACATCGTCTCCAATGCACAGCGCTTAACGGGCAAGTTAAACGTGGGTGTATTGCAACAGTCATTAGATGCGATCGTTGTCCATCATGAGGCATTGCGAACCAACTTTATTACATCACTTGATGGTAGCCCCGTACAAGTAATTGGCACGCCTCGGCCAGTGGAACTTAAAATCATTCAGGTAACAATAGACCAAGTAGAATTTCTCCTAAATCAAGAGGTTCAATGCCCCTTCAATTTAGAATCTGACTTAATGCTGCGTGCTACTTTGCTCCAAGTAGACGAGCAGGAGCATATACTTTTGTTAATGATGCACCACATCGCCTCAGATGGTTGGTCAATCGGTATTCTCTGGCAGCAGTTAATAGCGCTTTATGAAGCTTTTTTGAGTAGTAAGCCTTCCCCATTAGCAAAATTACCCATTCAGTATGCGGATTTTGCTGTGTGGCAGCACCAATGGCTATCAGGTGAAGTACTTTCCAGCCAAATTAACTATTGGAAAACCCAATTAGCAGGTGCTAATACTGTACTGGAATTGCCCACAGACCGACCACGGCCACCAGTGCAAACTTACCAAGGAGCAGCCCAATCTCTGATGCTACCGCCAACTTTGAGTACATCACTCACAGAACTCTCGCATCGGGAAGGTGTCACTCTATTCATGACATTGCTGGCAGCTTTTGGAACAATACTGCACCGCTATACTGGGCAAGAAGACATTCTTATCGGTTCTCCCATTGCTGGACGTAACCGTTCTGAGATTGAAGAGTTAATTGGATTTTTTATTAATACCGTTGTTTTACGGACTGATTTTGCCGAGAACCCCAGTTTTCGTTCAGTGCTAAATCGAGTTCGCCAGATGGCATTAGCTGCTTATACCCATCAGGATATGCCCTTTGAGAAACTGGTAGAAGAACTGCAACCAGAGCGAGATAACAGTCGCAACCCACTATTTCAAGTGTGGTTTAATATGCTCAACTTAAGGGACATCCAACTAGAATTACCTGGAGTGGCTATCGAACCAGTCTCGATCCTAGAAACAGCTTCTAAGTTCGACTTAACCCTTTACGTTACAGAACAAAATCAGGGAATCCAACTTGATTTAGTTTATAACACCGATCTGTTTACTTCAAAACGGATGATGGAAATGCTCGATCAATTCCATCACTTGCTAAATCAAATTGTTGCTGCTCCAGAGAGGAAAATTAGTTTATATTCCCTGGTGACACCAAAAGCGCAACTTTTGCTGCCAGAACCAAGGGCGGTTTTGCCAAAACCACAGTACGAATTGACGACAACAATGTTTACCTCTTGGGTAAATCGTACCCCAGAACATTTATCACTTCGTCAAGGATTTCGTACTTGGAATTATGGGGAATTGGGCAAAACCGCTCAAACCTTAGCACAGGTTTTGTTATCTCACGGAGTAGAGCGGGGAGATGTCGTAGCCGTATATGGTACGCGCAGCTTTGGACTAATTGCCAGTATGCTCGGCATACTCTTGAGTGGCGGTGTGTTACTCACCCTCGATCCCAAACTTCCCAGCCAACGCCAGCGGCTGATGTTACAAGAAGCTAAAGCTAAATACATATTATATATTGATGGTCAACACCCAAAAGACCGAAAGATATGGGAGTCTTTAACTAGCATCTGTGTAAACCCAGACACAGGAGAAGCAATAAATTCCCAAAAGAGCATTGAAGCAGTAAATTTACCTGAAATCGCTGCCGATGATGCAGCTTATATTTTCTTTACTTCCGGCACTACTGGTGTACCGAAAGGGGTGCTGGGGTGTCATAAAGGGTTGGCGCATTTTCTGAACTGGCAGCGACAGACTTTTGAAATTAATCAGCAAGACCGCATTGCCCAATTAACTGGTCTTTCTTTTGATGTCGTTCTTAGAGATATCTTTTTACCCTTAACTAGTGGTGCAACCCTATGCTTGCCAGAAGAAGAGGATAACTTAGAACCAACGAGAATTCTGCGTTATTTGGAAAATGAGCAAATTTCTGTACTTCATACCGTTCCTTCGCTGGCGCAATTATGGTTAGCAAATGTGCCGTCAGGAGTCTCTTTACGTAACTTACGCTGGTTATTCTTGGCTGGAGAACCGCTGAAAGAAACCCTTGTAGTTCGCTGGCGGGATGCTTTTCCAGAATCAGGTGAAATTGTTAATCTCTACGGCCCGACAGAGACAACTTTGGCAAAGTGTTATTACCGAGTACCTATTGAGTGTAGCCCTGGTGTACAGCCAGTAGGATTACCCCTGCCGCAAACCCAAGCACTGGTTTTCACACCAAATCACCAACCATGCGGTATCGGCGAACCAGGCGAGATTGTAATCCGAACTCCATTCCGCAGTTTAGGTTACATCAATGCCCAAGAAGAAAACCGTTCTCGGTTTGTCAAGAATCCTTTTCGGAATGATCGCCAGGATTGGCTTTATTATACAGGCGATCGCGGATGCTATCGTCCAGATGGCTCTCTAGAAATTCTCGGTCGCCAAGATCATCAAGTCAAGATCCGGGGGATACGCATTGAACCAGGGGAAATTGAAACGGTGTTAGCCCAACACCCAGATGTACTCCAGACTGTAGTGATTGCCCGTGAAGATATTCTCGGCGATCGACGTTTGGTGGCTTACATTATACCTAATCAAGACTCAGTAATTGCGATTACTGATATCCGGGGTTTCCTCTCGATAAAATTACCACAGTACATGGTACCTTCGGCTTTTGTCGTGCTGGACACCATGCCCTTAACCCCCAACGGCAAGGTAGACCGCCGCGCCCTACCAGCACCAGACTTATCGAGGCAAGAGCCAGAAGCCAGCTTTGTTGCTCCCCGCAATGAAGTGGAACGTCAATTAACCCAGATTTGGGAACAAATTTTAGCTGTCCAGCCGATTGGTGTTAGGGATAACTTCTTCGAGCTAGGAGGACATTCTATCCTAGCAGTAAAACTGTTTTGGCAAATTGAAAAGACATTTAGTAAAAACCTGCCGCTTGCAATTCTTTTCCAGTCGGGGACTGTAGAGGCTCTAGCCAAAATAATCTCTCAAGCAGAAGATTTAACAAGAAACTCGGCTTTGGTAAATACCTTAGACCAATCTAAATCTAGCTGGTCATCCCTAGTAGAAATTCAACCCAACGGTTCCAAGCCACCTTTCTTCTGTATTCACGGGCTGGGTGGAGAAGTCTTATGTTTCCGTGAATTGGCATTACATCTGGGGACAGAACAACCATTTTACGGATTACAACCACGAGGGCTAGATGAAAAATACCCTCTCCATACCCGCATTGAAGATATGGCAGCGCACTACATTCAAGAAATTCAAACCCTTCAACCTCATGGCCCTTATTTTCTCGGAGGTTATTCCTTTGGGGGTACAGTTGCCTTCGAGATGGCTCGGCAACTCCAAGAGCAAGGCGAACAAATTGGCATTTTAGTTATGCTTGATAGTTGTCGTCTAGGATATAGCTGGCAGTCGCCATTTCTCAAGCGAGTTTTTTTGCATTTAAATAATATTGTTCAACAAGGGCCTAACTACCTTTGGCAAAAGATTGTGAGATGGAGTTATTGGCGTAAGCAAGAACTGCAAAATACATATAACCGTTACTTGGAAGACGTACTTCATGTACCTGAAACTGATAAGCATTTAAAGGTTATAGATACTAACACTCAAGCCCTTAATGACTATATTTTTTCACCTTACTTTGGTCGAGCTATTCTTTTGCGGACAGAGGATAAAAATAGGGACGAAGCTATAGGCACAGAATACGATCCTCAATTTGGCTGGCGCGACCTAGTAGTTGGAGGATTAGATATTCATTACCTTCCCGGATCTCACCTTGACATACTTAAAGAACCCCATGTACAAGTGTTAGCTGAAAAATTGATAAATTGCTTAACTCAGGCGCAGTCTCAGTCTGCAAAAAATTAATTTTAACTTTTCGGTTAGTTCACCTTCGCACAACTCAGCACTGCTGGGTCATTTTGCCATTTCTTGATCTAAACTTGAGAAAGTGGTAACTAGGATGAGATAATTAGTCTGTGGAACTGGAATATTGGTAAAAATCCAATAACCAAAAGACCTGACCGATTTAAGAATGCAATGAATATTGCTAGTGTCACAGATTGAACAGAGGAAATGATTGTGGCACTAAAAGCTGGAATGACTATCGTTGTTAGATTTTAAGTTGGTAAGCAATCCACAATCCACTAATGCTATATAGAAGATTTGGGCGTACAGAATTACAGATGCCAGTGTTTTCCTGCGGTGGCATGAGATATCAGTTCAAATGGGAAGATGTTCCCAATCATGAAATTCCTACTGATAACCAGGCAAATCTGGAAGCGACTATTAGAAAGGCAGTCGAGGTTGGAATTAATCATATTGAAACTGCCCGTGGTTATGGCACTTCTGAAATGCAATTGGGGAGAATATTGCCCAAGTTTCCCCGCGAAAAGTTGATTGTTCAGACCAAAATCAATCCAAAGGCAGATGCGAAAGAATTCCAGGAGACATTTGAACAATCCTTGAAAAATCTCCAACTAGATTATGTTGACCTTTTAGGGTTGCACGGCATTAATCATCCTGAGTCGTTAGATGAAAGCATCCGTCCCGGCGGCTGTTTGGAAGTAGCGCAGCAGTTGCGAGCAGAGGGAAAAGTTAGATTTATTGGCTTTTCCACACACGGCTCGACAGATATAATCGTGCAGACAATTAATACCAATCAATTTGATTACGTGAACCTGCACTGGTACTACATTAATCAATGGAATTGGGCGGCAATCGAAGCAGCTAAACGCCACGATATGGGGGTTTTTATTATTAGCCCCTCTAATAAAGGAGGTTTGTTGTATGAACCTCCCCAAAAATTAGTAAATCTTTGCGCCCCGTTGAGTCCAATGGTGTTTAATGATTTGTTTTGTTTGAGTCATCAAGAGGTACATACCCTGAGCTTGGGAGCAGCAAAACCACAAGATTTTGACGAACATCTGAAGACTTTAGAATTAATAGATCGAGCATCAGAAATTTTGCCACCAATTTTAGCAAGATTGGAAGAAGAAGCGATCGCTACTTTAGGAGAAGATTGGGTAAAATCCTGGGAAACAAATCTACCAACCTTTGACGAAACCCCTGGTGAGGTAAATATTCGGGTGATTTTGTGGCTGCGGAATTTAGCGATCGCCTACGATTTAGTAGACTACGCTAAAATGCGCTACAACCTGCTTGGCAATGGCGGCCACTGGTTTCCCGGCAACAAAGCCGATCGGCTAGATGAATTAGACTTGCGGCAATGTCTCGCTCGTCATTCCTATGCCGATAAAATCCCCCAACTTCTAGAAAAAGCTCATCAGATGTTGGCAGGTGAAGAGGTCAAACGTCTATCTCGAACTTGATAAATTGCATAAATCGGGCATTGGCTATTATGGCGTATAGAAAATAATAAACAATAATTATCAATGCCCAATGCCCAATGCTCAATGCCCAATGCCCAATCCTAATCAGCTTTTTTCGTATCTGCTGATTTAACTGCCTTCGGTACGACTAGCACCTTATCAACGCGATTACCATCCATATCCATTACTTCAATTCGCATACTTTGCCATTCAAAATGATCTGCTGCGGCAGGAATACGACCTAAATGGGTAATCACAAAACCGCCTAATGTTTGATAACTGCCGCGTTCCTCAGATTCCCACTCTTCCATACCAAAAAGTTCCAAAAACTCCTCTACAGGCAACATTCCATCCAAAAGCCACGAACCATCTTCGCGTTGTACAGCTTGTGGTTGATCCTGTCCATCTGTTGAAGGAACATCACCCACGATTTCACTCATGATGTCGTTGAGAGTAACCAATCCTTGAATTACGCCGTATTCATCCACTACCAGCGCCATGTGAGTGATAGTTTGCTTGAACAACTCCAAAACTTTCAAGCCACGGGTGCTTTCTGGCACAAATACAGGCTGTCGCAATCCGATCGTTAAATCTAGTGGTTCCCCTCGGAAACTCCTGGCTAATAAGTCGGTGACAGGGATAACACCCAGCACATTGTCAAGTCCCCCCTGACAAACTGGATACCGAGAATAAGCACTATCAACCATTTTTTGGCGATTTTCTTCGGCAGAGTCGTCTAAGTCTAGCCAAACAATATCAGGACGGGGTGTCATCAAGTAGCTTACAGGGCGATCGCCTAAACGAAAGACTCGCTCTACCATATCCTGTTCAGCTTCCTCAAAGGTTCCCGCCTCAGTCCCTTGCTCAATTAAGATTTTAATTTCTTCTTCGGTTACTTGCGGCTCAGTAGAAGCTGTAATTCCCAGCAATCGCAGGATCAAATCTGTCGAAGCACTTAAAAGATATACCATTGGCGAAGCGATCGCCGATAAGGCACGCATTGGAATAGCTACAGTCGATGCAATTCTTTCTGGGTTGTTTAATGCCAGACGCTTTGGTACTAATTCGCCAACAATCAGTGACAAATAGGTAATGATCAAAACCACTATTCCAAAAGATATCGGTTCACTATAAGGTGCTAAAAAGGGTACAAGTCGCACATAGACTGCCAGTCGGTTGGCAATTGTTGCTCCTCCAAAAGCACCAGTTAGGATACCGATTAGGGAAATACCCACTTGAACGGTTGACAGGAAATGATTTGGAGACTCCGCTAATTTCAATGCTGCCATCGCCTTGGCATCTCCTTGATTGGCAAGCTGCTGTAGCCTAACTTTCCGTGCCGAGACAATTGCCATCTCAGACATAGAAAACACGCCATTGGCAATAATTAGCACCAAAATGATTAAAATTTCAAAAGTGATGGAGGACATGTTTAAAATTGCCGCTTATCAGAGCAAACGTAGCTCAATCCTTAGTATCTAGTATTAAAGGTGCTTCGATAAATACTTTGACTATACACAAAGTAGTAGTTATAGTTCTTAAGTTTATTGCTCACTGTGCATTATTCTTCCACTGAAGCAATAAGAAAGCTGTTAACACTTTTAAAATAGTTGACATAAACTGCCTCAAGATTTGCTGACCCACAAAGACTCCCATCGCTAGTAGTACTTATGTCATTTTCTTCTATTGTGCGTGCCTTAGGCCGATCGCCTCTGACCACTGAATTTATTTCTAAGCTAAACCGACAACAAGAATTGCGGTTAAATGGCATTTCTCGATTACCCAAGGGTTTGGTCGCTTCGGCATTGGCGCAGGCTCAGGGTAAGGATTTGTTCGTGGTTTGCGCCACTTTAGAAGAGGCTGGACGTGTTTATGCACAATTAGAGGCAATGGGATGGCAAGCAGTACATTTTTACCCCACCTCTGAGGCTTCTCCCTACGAACCTTTTGACCCGGAAACTGAGATGAGTTGGGGACAAATGCAGGTATTGGCGGATTTAAGTATGGGGAATGGAGAATGGGGAATGGGGAATGGGGAAGAAAACCAGATCCCAATTCCTAATTCTCAATTACCCAAGATGGCTATTGTGGCTACTCAAGGGGCGCTGCAACCACATTTACCACCACCTGAAGCTTTTAGCGAATTCTGTCTTACCTTGAAGCGGGGGATGGAATTTGACTTGAATACCTTCAGTGAGAAAATAACTGTTCTGGGGTATGAGCGAGTTCCTTTGGTGGAAACAGAAGGGCAATGGAGCCGACGGGGTGATATTGTTGATGTGTTTCCAGTTTCATCTGAGTTTCCAGTCAGGTTGGAATGGTTTGGCGATGAAATCGAACAAATGCGGGAATTTGACCCTGCAACACAACGTTCCGCTCTCGATAAAGTTGGCCAGTTAATTCTTACCCCTACTAGCTTTGCTCCCATTGTGATGGCTGCACTCAAAAATAGTGCTGAGTTTCGAGTGCTGAGTGCTGAGTTAGTTTCTGACTCAGAACTTAGCACTGAGAACTCATCACTGTTGGAAGGTAGTCGTCGCTTTTTGGGGTTGGCTTTCGAGCAGCCAGCATCTCTGTTAAATTACTTATCAGAAAATACCCTGATTGCCATTGATGAGCCGGAACAGTGCCATGCTCATAGCGATCGCTGGGTCGAAAATGCCCAAGAACAATGGAGAATGGGGAATAGGGAATGGGGAATAGGGAATGGGGAAGAATCTATCTCTACTCCCCTAACATTGCCGAAAATTCATCGGTCGTTTGATGATTGTTTGGCTGATGTTGCCAAGTTTAAAACACTATATTTATCGGAACTGTCAGAGGAAAATAGTGGGATCAATCTTTCTAGTCGATCGCTGCCAGTTACGCCGCACCAGTTTGCTAAACTAGCTGAAACTATTCGCCAAGAACGCGATCGCAATTTCTCGATCTGGCTACTTTCTGCTCAACCTTCGCGTTCCGTCTCGTTGTTGCAAGAACATGATTGTCCGGCTCAGTTTATCCCCAACCCCCGCGACTACCAAGCAATAGATAAGCTGCAAATAAACCATATTCCTATAGCCCTAAAATATTCTGGTCTTGCGGAACTAGAAGGTTTTATCCTGCCGACATACCGAATAGTAATCGTTACAGATCGGGAATTTTTTGGGCAGCATTCCTTGGCGACTCCCGGCTATATCCGTAAGCGCCACAAAGCTACTTCTAAACAAGTTGATCCTAATAAGCTGCGTCCAGGTGATTATGTAGTTCACAGAAATCATGGTGTTGGCAAATTTGTCAAGCTGGAAAGTTTGACGATTAATAACGAAACCCGTGATTATTTGGTGGTGCAGTATGCTGACGGGTTACTCAGAGTCGCAGCCGATCAAGTAGGTGCTTTATCTCGGTTCCGCGCTGGAGGTGATAAAGCACCGGAACTCAACCGGATGACTGGTAAAGCTTGGGAAAATACCAAGAATAAAGTCCGCAAAGCCATCAAAAAATTGGCAGTGGACTTGTTGAAACTGTATGCAGCGCGATCAAAGCAACAAGGTTTTAGCTTTCCAGGTGATATGCCTTGGCAAGAAGAATTGGAAGATTCTTTCCCCTACCAACCCACGACGGATCAACTCAAAGCTGTTCAAGATGTGAAACGAGACATGGAAAGCGATCGCCCAATGGATCGCTTAGTTTGTGGCGATGTCGGTTTCGGAAAGACGGAAGTGGCGATTCGTGCTGTTTTTAAAGCAGTCACCGCCGGTAAACAAGTGGCACTCCTTGCGCCAACGACGATTTTAACACAGCAGCACTACCATACACTCAAAGAACGTTTTGCACCCTATCCCGTGAATGTTGGCTTACTCAACCGTTTTCGCTCTGCTGAAGAACGCCGCGATATTCAAAAGCGATTGGCAACGGGTGAATTAGATGTAGTAGTTGGTACACATCAAATTTTAGGTAAAGGTGTGGCCTTCAAGGATTTAGGACTGTTGGTGGTGGATGAAGAACAGAGGTTTGGGGTAAATCAGAAAGAGAAAATTAAAAGCTTGAAAACTGAAGTAGACGTGCTTACCCTCTCCGCTACTCCCATTCCCCGGACTTTGTATATGTCCTTGTCGGGAATTCGGGAAATGAGTTTGATTACAACGCCACCCCCAACCAGACGACCAATTAAAACCCATCTGTCACCGATTAATTCCGAAAGCATCCGCACTGCAATTCGTCAAGAATTAGACAGAGGGGGACAAGTATTTTATGTAGTTCCACGGGTAGATGGAATTGAAGAGACAACAGCCAATTTACGAGAAGTGATACCCGGAGCTAGGTTTGCGATCGCTCACGGTCAAATGGATGAAAGCAAGTTAGAATCAACCATGCTCACTTTCAGTAATGGCGATGCAGATATCCTTGTTTGTACGACAATTATTGAGTCTGGCTTAGATATTCCGCGAGTCAACACGATTTTAATTGAAGATGCTCATCGCTTTGGATTGGCACAACTGTATCAATTACGCGGTCGTGTGGGACGTGCAGGTATCCAAGCTCATGCTTGGTTATTTTATCCAAAGCAACGGGCATTATCTGATGCGGCACGGCAACGTTTACGAGCGATTCAGGAATTTACTCAGCTAGGTTCTGGGTATCAGCTAGCGATGCGCGATATGGAAATCAGAGGCGTGGGTAACTTACTAGGTGCAGAACAATCCGGTCAAATGGATGCCATCGGCTTTGATTTATACATGGAAATGCTAGAAGAAGCAATTAGGGAAATCCGAGGACAAGAAATTCCGAAAGTCGAGGATACCCAGATTGACCTTAACCTGACGGCGTTTATTCCGGCAGATTATATCACCGATTTGGATCAAAAGATGAGTGCATACCGGGCGGTGGCTACAGCTAAATCTAAATCAGAATTAAAACAGATTGCAGCCGAGTGGAGCGATCGCTATGGTACTTTACCAGTCCCTGCAAATCAACTTTTGCGAGTCATGGAACTCAAACAGCTAGCAAAAAAACTCGGATTTAGCCGGATTAAGCCAGAACAAAAGCAGCACGTTGTTTTAGAAACGCCAATGGAAGAACCAGCTTGGAATTTGTTGGCGGCTAATTTACCAGATAATCTCAAGACGCGCTTTGTGTATTCTCCAGGTAAAGTTACGGTGCGCGGTTTAGGAGTTTTTAAAGCAGATCAACAATTGCAAAATTTGATTGATGCTTTTGGGAGAATGCAGGGTGCAATTCCAGAGGCGGCTGTTGTTTGATCGGTAGTTTAAACTTATACCTCTTATGACAGTGCAAGACATAAAGAAATATGAGCATATTATCCAGTTAATGCTGCTTTATCCTTATAACAGGCATATGTTTCAGCAGTCTTAGCAGTTAATTATTTGGTGAAGGTATAATTAGTAATGATAATCCGCTAATCTCTGTAATTTTCCTAGAGATACAATTCAATCTTCTCTAGGATATTCAGATTTACGGCAATCTCATTTTCTTACGCTAAAAATAAAACATGGGTGGTCAAATATTTCATTTTTCACCGGATTTTTTGAATCTGCTAGTAGATACAATTCCAAAACTTTGTAAAAGCAAGAAGGATGTTCTAATCTTTTTTGAAAGTGCAGGAGTTAGCAAAAAAGATTTGGCAGA
The DNA here is from genome assembly GCA_015206945.1 of Nostocales cyanobacterium LEGE 12452. Taxonomy (GTDB): domain Bacteria; phylum Cyanobacteriota; class Cyanobacteriia; order Cyanobacteriales; family Nostocaceae; genus Nostoc. Next base: position 15,567 of record JADEXV010000117.1, read on the forward strand.
TGTCAGCGAAAAGGTTGATAAAGATACAAACAGTATTAACAAATATGAAATCGCTAGAACGGTCTTAGTTGCCATTGAGAGCGATCGCTATAGTACTTTACCAGTCTCTGCAAATCAACTTTTGCGAGTCATGGAACTCAAACAGCTAGCAAAAAAACTCGGATTTAGCCGGATTAAACCAGAAAACAAGCAGCACGTCGTTTTAGAAACATTTCACAGAGAAGGCGTTCGATAAATTCAGCTTTTTGGCAATTTTTGTGTAAATACTGACGATATATCGCACAGTAACAGATGTTGACCATTATCGGGACTTGCCCAATTTAAGTAATAGACCAAAACTCAAGGCAGCTAAACTAGCAAATCCAACGGTAGGTTCTGGAATCGATTTTGCAACTACGAGCGGTTGAATTTCAGAAGAGGTAATATAGTTGCTGAGAAAAGGCTTGCCAATATAATTTAGATAAGGTAAACCAACAATATTAGCAGTATACTCATCTAAATTTTCAGAAGTTGAGAAAGCTAATTTAGAATTACTAGAGTTAAATCCAAAAGAACTTAAACTAGATACACCCAACCATTTTTCTTGAGGAACTTTGGAGTTACCAGAAAATATCAAATCAAATGTATTTAACTCACTGGTGTAAATTAACCCATCATTATTTTGATCCACACCAGAAAATGAACCAGATAAGATGCCTCCCCCTTCCCAGCCTGATTGTGTAAAGGCATAGTCCAGAGATGCAGCTTGTACTTGGTTAACTGAGCTTCCTAGCAAGCTGAAAATACTAAGAGTAGTTGTAAATGCTATTTTTGAGAACCATCTCATAGTTTTATGCCAGAGAATTGTTGAAGAAATTTTGATGTTGAAAGAGACAAAGTACTTGCTCAAAACTAGCTATACTAGCTATACTAGTTGTTCTAATCAACTTAGTACAGCACAGCGTAAATAGATATATTATTCACAATCAGGGAAAAGTTGATAACACAAGCTTTTTGACTTTTGATGCGCTCAAGGCAAATCGCTCAGTGTTAACTTTTGACTTCTGCCTTGCGGTACTAGCTTTTACTCACCCAAAGGCGCTCCTTCACGACGTGGGTCAGCACCACTAACTAGCCCCTGATTAGTTAGTACAATTCCCGTGGAACCACTGGTTAATTGGATAACGCTGACTGTATGACCCTTGACTTCTAAAGCAGGTTTCAGGTTGGCAACATCTGTATCTGCTTCGAGTTCAGTTGGGCCATTACGACTACCAAAATTTGGCAAAGATAGCGATCGCTGAATGTCCAATCCCCAGTCCAGATGGCCTACTATTGCCTTAGCGACATAATTAATAATTTGCGGCCCTCCAGCTGAACCAACTACCATTACTAGCTTGCCATTGCGATCAAAGACCATCATGGGAGCCATTGAGCTTCTAGGGCGTTTCTTGGCTTCTATGCGATTAGCAACAGGCTTTCCTTCTGATGTCGGCAAAAAAGAAAAATCTGTCAGTTGGTTGTTAAGTAAGAAGCCTCGCACCATTAATCTTGAACCAAAGGCATCTTCAATGCTAGTAGTCATTGAAATAGCGTTACCTGTCGCATCGACAATTGAAACATGACTAGTAGATGGCAAATCCTTAGATTGATCTTTACCCCAGCGACTTGCTTGCTGTAACAATGGATTGCCTGCTTGGGCTTGACCAATTGAACGTTCAGGATTGATTATCGCTGCCCGTAACTTCAGGTAGTTAGGGTTAATTAATTCTTTGACTGGTACTGGGACAAAATCTGTGTCAGCTATATATAAATTTCTGTCAGCATAAGCTAAACGTCCAGCTTCAGAAAATAAATGGACTGCTTCTAAAGAAGCTGGCTTTAAAGCTGGCAGATTAAATTGTTGAAGAATACCTAGAATTTGCAGTACGGTTAAACCACCAGAACTTGGAGGCCCCATGCCGCAAACTTTGTAAATTCGATAAGTGCCACAAACTGGTTCTCGCACTTTAGCTTGATATTGCACTAGATCAGTGGTGGTTAAGTCACCTGGTACAGCAGCTTGCCTCACCTTAGCTACTATGTCTTGAGCAATATTTCCTTGATAAAAGGCATTAGCGCCTCCTTTAGCAATCTGACGCAATACCTCTGCCAAAGGCTGATTGACCAATCTTGTACCAATTGGCTTGGGTGTACCATCGGGTTGATAGAAATAGCTCTTAGCTGGCTCGTTGCGAGATAGATATTGATCCCTACTTAGCAGAGTGTACAAACGTGGTGAAAGTGGAAAACCTTGTTCAGAAAGTTGGATAGCTCCTTGAAACAGTTGAGACCAAGGTAACTTGCCATATTTTTTGTGTGCCAACTCTAGCATTCGTACCACCCCAGGCACACCTACAGATTTACCTCCGACAACAGCATCATAAAACTGTAAAGGTTTGCCATTGGCATCAAGAAAGCGATCTGGTTTAGCCGCAGCCGGTGCAGTTTCTCGACCATCATAAGTGAGCAACTTCTTCGTTTTGGCATCGTAGTAAACAAGGAAAGCACCACCACCAATACCTGAAGATTGTGGCTCTACCAACGTCAGTACCATTTGGACTGCAATAGCAGCATCTATAGCACTACCTCCACGACGTAGAACATCGCGTCCGGCTGCTGACGCTAGTGGATTTGCAGCTACTACCACATACTTATTTGTGCGAACAGCTTCACGCTCAACTCGACCACTTCCAGCCTCTGGTGGAGGAGGGGTGTCGGCTTTGCCTATGATAGCTGGCAAGAAGGTAGCACTGAGTGTGAGGGGGAGCAAACAAGTACTTAACGCAAACTTAGATGCTGTAGTCAACGCAACTCTCCGAATTTAAATATTTTTTTTATCGTCAATGCTGAAATTACAAAAAAACTCATCAAAACTCTAGCAATATCGAGAGTCTTGCTTGTTGATTTCTTGTTTACTTTACAGATTAGCTTACAAGACATCAACTTACAGCATATTAATAGGCTAGTCAACTATTTCTCACTTTTAAAAATTTTGATTGTGTATGTATTGAAAACAAAGCGATACCTTCTCTGCGATACGCAAACAGTGGGCTACGCCAGCTCCAACTGTTCCACATCTAAATTTACAAATTTAAATTAGATAAACTGGTCTATCCACTGCTAAGAAAGTCAGTTTTAAAAAATCAACCTATTTAAGGAAATATAAAATCAGGAAACAGCTTAGAATTTGGTTATTCCAGAGTTTTTATAAAACTAAACATACATGAGTTTTATCGTACCGACTTACTTATGCCAGCCATTAAATACCTAACTCAATTGCAGAAATAAAAGTTTACAAAAAGCTATTTTACAGAGTAGGTAAAGACGATGCAGTTTATCTGTCAGTGTTCAGCATCAATTTCCTGCTCTGATTCATCTACTAACTTGCTTGGTTCACCAGGGTAGAAGTCATATTCGCTAAGTAATCTTAGTAAACTTCCATATTCTTTATAAATAGTCAAAAAATACTTCAGGTACTAATCGGAATTCCCCAGATTTCAAGCGAGATATATCTATCCACAACGCTCTATGTTTATGATGTGGTGATTCGGAAAAAACTAAACTTTCCAGTTGATAAAATTTAGAATCAACAAAGTCACATTGATAAAGCTGAATAATTTCATGACCTTGCCTACCATTAAATATAAACAGGTTCTCTATACAACCAAGATATTTAATATTCGTTAAGTCTGCCTGAATTTCCTCTTTAAACTCCCGTTCTAAGGCGGCGTGGCTGGTTTCGCCAAATTCAACACCACCGCCTAAAGCACGATAAAATGTTTCTTGTTTTACGGGGTCGTAGCCTTCAGAAAGAAATATGCGTTCGCCCTTGGCGTTGGCTTTGCCATCGCCATTCCTAATTAACCCCAAGGCTATTACCCTAATTTCACCTGCTTTACTCATTTTTATAACTAATTATCATAGATAGACTGAGGACGACTTTCGCTATCCTCAATAGGCCAATCTGGATTTTCACCACCGATATACAATTCTTCAATGGTGACATATTCCTGACTTAGCTGTGTGAGAGCGTTGATCAAAATATCCAGAGCGATCGCATCACTGGTTCCTAAGTCAAACCAACAACGTCCCCACTGGCCCTCATATTCAAACTCACCGATGTTGTGCATCAGTGCTAGCAAGCTTTTGTCATACCCTTGCTCATCATAATTCATGTAGCTGATATCGAGCCCAGTGTCCTGCACCTGGAGATTTTCTGCATTAAATGCACCCAATTTACCCAGATAAAACCAGGAATTGAAAACTTCTTCTACATACTGCTTTTCACGCGCAGAAGGATTTGTGCTGAATTTCAGCCAAATCCACATATCAAAAGGATTAATTTCGCGGAACTGAATCTCCATTTTGGTCTAATATCTCAATTACTCTTCTGCAAATAAGCATATCAAAGTAGGGCATGGGGAATAGGGCATAGGGCATAGGGTATAGAAAAAAACTTAATCGCTAATGCCCAATTACCCAGGATTGTTAAGGCTAGCAGCCCTGTTGCGTTCACCCTCAATTTGTTTGACTAAATCGCCGGAGAGTTGGGATTTTTTAGCCAATGCTTTGTCAAAATTAGCGATCGCTTCCTGGATTATCTGCTGGCTTTTTTCTTTTTGCCCCAGTTGTTTAAGGATTTGGGCTTTGAGATAATAAATTTCTGGATTATCTGATGTGGTTTTAATCGCCCGGTTGACATACTCTAGTGCCTGTGAGTATTGTTTTAAATCCCGGTAAGCAAGAGCAATACCGCGATCCACTAAATACTTAGGAGCAGCATTTTGTTCTAAACGTCGAATTGCCTGATCTGGGCTAGCAAAAGGCAAATTAACCGCCAATAATAAATCCATATAACCCTTGATTAAATTCAGTTCTGGATCGTTGGCAGAAATTGCTTCGGCTTTGTCTAAATATTCATAAACTTGTCGCAGCCTACCTAAGGCTTGGGGTACACCGTTGACTGTACCTTGACGGGTGATAACTACTGCACCTTCTAAAAAATGACCAACAGCACTGTATAAATTCCCACGCAATGGATCGCTAGGAATCAGTTTTTGTCCTGTTTCTAGAGTTTTCTGACTGTAAGTACTTAGTTTAGCCCAATCCTTATTTCCGTATGCTAAAGATGCCTTCATAGCATAAGCTAGAGGTTCATTTGGCTCTTTGGATATTGCTTGTTCCAGATAACGATCTGCTGCTGGATAGTTGCCCTGTTGGAAAATTGCTTTAAAAGCTGCTTCTGTTTGGTCGCCAATTTGATGAGGTTCGCGATCGCGAAACGGATCGCCAGCCAGGGAGGGATTTACCCAGATATTAAGTGCGATTGCCCAAGGGGCAACGCCAAAGGCGATCGCAGCTGCAAAAGCAGTCTGAGCAAAGGTAGTGAGTTTAGCAGACACTACTAATTGAGGCAAAGAAAACCTTTTAGTCATTTTAACCCTCAGAATAATTGCGGTTGAAATAGTTGTATGTGTTACTTAGAATGCAAAAATAGTTAATTTCAACTTGCCTTTGCTTCAACCAAAATTTTCTTATATATTAGTAATCTTTCCATGTTTCCAGGCTTGCTTTAGCCATTATTTCAGGCTTAGTCTGCCACAATAGAGAAAAAGTGAATAATTCTTGCTGCTAAATTAAGGTGTTAATCCAGGTAATGCGCTGTAAATTTTTTCTAGAATTTTGCAGATACTCTCAGTGTAGCTAATCAGTAATTTGCTGACTTTTTGGTAATCTTAACAAATGCTTTATCTCCGAAATGTAAATTATCATCCCACAGCGTGCCCAACAGCAATTCTCAAATCGATCAATTTAGAATTAGCACCCCAGCAGCTAGGTCTGATTATTGGCCCGAGTGGTTCGGGTAAAAGTACCTTACTAGAAATTTTGTCGGGACTAGCCGAACCCACTACTGGCGCACTCTTCTGGCGGGAACAAGAACTTATAGCCGAACAGCTACAACAATTAGCCGGGTTGGTATTTCAGTTTCCAGAGCGACACTTTTGCGGTGGTACGATTTTAGAAGAATTGCGTTTAGGACATCCTGAGTTAGGGTCAGAACGAGTCAGACAGGCCCTAAGTGAGGTGGGATTAGAGCATTTATCGCTTTCTGCTGCTCCCCATGCTTTGAGTGGTGGTCAGCAACGACGTTTAGCTTTGGCAGTCCAATTAATTCGCCAGCCCAATTTACTGTTATTAGATGAACCCACAGCAGGTTTAGATTGGTCAATGCGTCGGCAACTGGTAAATTTATTAGCGAAACTCAAACAAGATTGGACATTGTTAATTGTGACACACGACGCTGGGGATCTGTTAGCGATCGCAGATCGTTGCTGGACACTCAACCACGGCGAACTAGAATCAGTAGACCCAAAGTCACTAGAATCCAAAGTTAAAGAACCTCTACCAACTGGGTGAGAGGAGAGCAGGGGGACAAGGAGACAAAGAGAATAACCATCCCCCATGACAAATGACAAATGACAAATGACAAATGACAAACTTATTGCCTGAAATGGCAGAAATCTGGCAGCAAACTCTCAATTGGCAACCAACTGTCCAACAGCAAGCGCAATTTCAAAAGCTTTATGAGTTAATTCTAGAAGGTAATCGCCAACTAAATTTAACTCGGATCGTTGACTCCCAAGAGTTTTGGGAAAAACATCTCTGGGACTCTCTGCGAGGAATTGCACCCCTGTTATCAGCAAATTTCTCTCCTGCTTCCCCTACGATCATTGATATTGGTACAGGTGCAGGTTTTCCAGGCATTCCAGTGACAATTGCAGTACCTAATTGCACAATTACTCTTCTCGATTCCACTCAGAAAAAAATTACTTTTCTCGACAATATATTAACTGAACTTGCTCTTACCAATGCCAAAACTCTTGTTGGTAGAGCTGAAGAAATCGGTCAGCACCACCAGCATCGACTAGCTTATGATATTGCATTGATCCGTGCTGTCGGGGCAGCCTCTGTATGTGCAGAATATACCCTACCACTGCTCAAACAGGGAGGTTTAGCTATAATTTATCGCGGTAATTGGACTGAGGATGAAACAACTGCTTTAAAGAATGCTGTGAAGCAGTTAGGTGGTGTCATTGAATCAATCGAAAAATTTACAACACCCCTGAGTCACAGCATCCGCCACTGTGTGTATTTGCGTAAGGTAGCTACCACTCCAGCTAATTTTCCTCGTGCTGTAGGTGTACCGACTCAAAAGCCTCTTTGAGCCGCAAGTGCGACAAAAAGGACAAAGTATTAGCTCTAATTCCCAAAAATATACCAAGTACCATTCAATAC